>DATMZB010000579.1:0-17234 GCA_035560655.1 Methanotrichaceae archaeon
CCCTAAAGCCGTGGGCTACATATCCACTGGTGGGACAGAGTCCAACATCCAGGCCATAAGAGCAGCCAGGAACGTCTCAGGTCTGAAGTGCGGAAATATAGTTGTCCCTGCATCTGCCCACTTCTCCTTCGATAAGATAGGAGATCTCCTTCACCTGGAGGTCAGAAAGGCGCCTCTGGATCAGGACTTGAAGGTGGATGTATCATCAGTGAAGGAGCTGGTGGACGACAGGACAGTGGCCCTGGTGGGGATAGCTGGCACAACCGAGTTTGGCCAGGTGGATCCCATAGAGGACTTGGCCAAGATTGCCCTTGAGAAGGATATACACCTGCATGTCGATGCTGCCTTTGGAGGGTTCGTCCTGCCATTCCTGGATAAGGAGTACCGCTGGGATTTCAGTGTGCCTGGTGTTTCCTCAATCACCATAGACCCTCACAAGATGGGCCTTTCCACCATACCCGCAGGAGGGCTGCTCTTCAGATCGCTCAAGGACATGAACTACCTTGAGGCAGATACCCATTACCTCACTGTGGCCAAGCAGGCCTCATTGACTGGCACCAGGAGCGGCGCAGCCGCTGCGGCCACTTATGCTGTCATGACCCACCTTGGAAAAGAGGGATTCAGAGAGATGGTCAGGTATTGCATGGACCTGACAGAGCATATGGTCTCCGGAGCCAGGGAGATTGGCATTGAGCCGGCCATAGAGCCGGTTATGAATGTGGTGGCCCTGAAGGTAAAGTCGCCGGCAAAGGTCAGGGAAGAGCTTATGGACAGGAACTGGCATGTATCCATGACCAGAGAGCCAGGAAGGGCACTCAGGCTGATCCTCATGAGGCATATGAGCCATGAAAACATCGACCTGTTCCTGAAGGATCTGGAGGATATTTTGAGCTCCTGATGCAGTCTTGTATCAGGACCCTCTGGATTATCGGGTTGATAAAAAATGAAAATAACATTGGCCGAGGCCTTGAATCCTCGGCCGCCTCCTGAGAGCTAATTTGCCTGCAATTGCTATATCGCTCACATTTGCTTACAATTGCCTGCGTTTGTATGAATCTATCTTTTTGCGTCTATTTTATGATCCCGGTCTGCTTGATGATATAGGCCACCCTCTTGGAGTCATCTGAGCTCTCAGTGCCGGCATGATATCCATCTCTTAACCTAACTTCCACTGAATATATGCCACCTTCTACCTGGGCGGTATCCCAGGTCCAGACATTATTGGTTGTCCAGAGCGTGACTGGCACCCACTGCTCCTCGGTATAAGGCCCTTTAAGCCAGTACTGATAAAAGATGGTGTCTCCATCGTCATCCAATGCCGTGGTCGTCCAGGATACTTTGGCGCCCTGGTCCTGTGGGCTTTGCCTGTCAGATTTGAGGTTGAGCATCCTAGGCTTATTGTTTATGGCCTGGAAATCTCCACCGTTTATAAAATACTCTGAGCTTAAGTGGCTGTCCCAGCCGCTTTGACCTGCATGGTATCCGTCCCTCACACGCATATCTATGATATTGTTGCCACTGTCTATGGGATGAGTAGTCCAGTCCCATGTGTTGCTCCTGGACCAGTTGGTCATGGGCTTCCAGTTGTTTCCTGTGGATGGACCGTTTAGCCAGAATTGATAGAGCAGTTCATCGCCATCAGGATCTGCAGCCAAACCAGTCCATGATATAGTCTCGCCAGCCATCTGAGGGCTCTTTTTATCCGGCGATATGCTACCTGTCGATGGAGGCTGGTTAGACCCTTGGCTGGCAGTATAGGCGGTTACAGGCACTGGCTTTTGGATCTCTTTCCCATGGAGCATGTCCTTTGGAGAGGGCAGAAGGTCTGATGTGACTGTCGCCTGCCCCAGGCAGACCAATGCTATGGCTAGCAATGCCGCTAGAAATAGATGATTCCTACTTTTTTTCATGTTAACCCCCGTCTGACACTCAATGATATACAGCGTTAATAAAGTCTATGCTAATTTATTTATCTCTGAATGTCCAGATAGGGCGATGCCTTATGAATTAAGTCTACAATATCTCAGAAAATCACAGAACGATCTAGCCTGTAGAAAAAGCACTGATCTAATTTTTAAAAACAAAGTAGCACTGGTTCTAAGAACCAGGACTTTGGTGATTGCAAACTTCAGACTTTATGGCCGATTGCAAAGCGGCGCATTACCCTATCGATCTGGATCTTGACTGAATCTCCGACCTGGGCGCCGGGCACGAATATTACGAAGCCCTCTACCCTGGCAATGCCATCGCCTTCGCGGGCTATGTCCTCGATCTTGACTTCATACTCTTTTCCGACTTCTACCGGTGCTGTGGAGGACTGACCCTCTTCGCTTCTGTACAAAACCTTCACCTCTACCTTAAACCTTATGGCCGATTGCAAAGCGGCGCATGACTCTATCTATCTGAATCTTGACTTCATCTCCGACCTTTGCGTCGGGAACGAAGATTACAAAACCCTCTACTCTGGCAATACCGTCGCCTTCACGGGCAATGTCCTCGATCTTGACTTCATACTCTTTGCCAGCCTCTACTGGAGCGGCTGGAGCGGATCCGCCCATGGAAGATCCTTCTTCACGTCTGAACAATTCTTCACCGTCCTTCGCGAAAACCTCAGAAGAGTTTTACGCAATAGGAGTGCTGCCATACGACTATTAAATCCTTTTGCTCGCTATTGATACGGACTTTAGATTTGGCTTAATCGAATGCTGGCGGATGGCCTTTGCCAACGCTCATGTTCTTGTATCGTATCCCTAACTGGAGACATATGCTCACAGTAGTTTCACAAGCTTATCAACGATTATCCTGGCCTGTCTGACTATAGCCCTCAACATACTGTTGCATTATATGGAGGTGATGCCAGAAAACTGCTATCTCTGTTGAAACAACCGCATATGCAATAGAACACCTAAAGAAATGCTCTAAAAAAGAGGTATCTGAGGCCTTAAAGCCCGGTCTTCTTTCCCAAATTCTGGCTGGTCCCTCTGTCGCTGTTTCCCTCTACAAGCACAACCATGTTCTTGTCGTTCCAGAGGTACAGGAATCTGAGCGCCTGGTCATTCACTGCCTTCCTTATCTCAATTACGTCATGTCCATTGATATTGGCTGTGGAAAACCTGTCAACACCTTCGAAGGGTGGCTTCTCGAACTTGGGCTGGGACCTGTAGTTGGAAACTGCAACCTTGGCATGCTCCTCATCCTGGCACTCGATCACAGTCACAGTGACGTCGTAGTCCACGCCCATGGTGCCCCAGATGTACACGCCCTTGGCTGCCTCCACCTGGCCTATGGACCTTGAGCCGTAGAAGTCTCTTATCTCCTCGGTCATGTTTACTCCTGGGGTAGTATTGTCTTTGATAGCCAGAAGTCTGAACCCATCGGGAAGATCCTTGGTGGGTATATAGGATGAGACTGTCTTCTCCTCAGCCAGGCAGCCAGTTACTGCTATAAAGGCCAAAGCTGTAAGTGTTAGACAGATCAGATACTTGGATTTCATGGCCGCAGATATCTTTAGTCTGCAGATAAAGCTTTTCTGCATCTACTGCCCAAAACGGCTGATTTGAAAAAGGAGTTGTCCAATTGGATAGCTTACGCTGCCTTTATGCAGATCATCTTGAAAAAGTTTTGATGCTCTGATCTCTACTGGCTGAAGATGGTCGCTTCCTGGGCAATTATGTCTACCTCGCCCAGCCGGCCGCCCACTTCCATGGAGTCGCCTAAAATGCCTTCCATCAGGATCTTGCCATTGCGGCTTATGAGCCTGACTACGCCCTCCATGAGCTTCTCTCTCTTGTCCCCATCTACAGCATAAACTGAAAGCTCGCACATTTTTTTATACCATGATAATTAGGCGGGCCCGGCGGGATTCGAACCCGCGACCCCCGGGTTAGAAGCCCGGTGCTATGTCCTAGCTAAGCCACGGGCCCGCTTGATTTAGCCACCCTTGGGTGGTATCTGACCGAGTGACTGTTTGAGCTGCTCCTGAAGCTGAGTAAACCTTGACTGAATACGCTCTTCCTGCTTAGACATGGTTTTCAATCTCAGATCCATCATGTCCTTCTTCTCTTTGAGCTCTTCCAGAAGCTTTGGCTTATCAGCCTTGAATAGGAGCTCTCCTACGCTCTTGTATACCACGGCGTCGTCGGGGCTCTTCTCAAGCTCCTTAACTGCCGCGTCGGTCTCTCTGATCAGTGCTTCTATTTGACTCTTCTGGCTCAGCATTGCCTGAGCTTGCTGTTGAAGCTGCTGGAGCTGAGCCAGCTGGTTCTGTATCTGCGGGGGCAATTCTGCACTCATATTGACACCATTTCTGTTGCTATCTTTATCAACCTGATCCAGGTATTGAGGGCCGCTCTTAGAGATACCACATCAGATCCCTCAATCCTGAGCCTCAGGCAATTTTCCTCCAAGATGAGCTTCACATGTGATCTATGCAGCTCGTCCTCGGCCTCGGGCTTGAGGGCCTGGTACACCTTTTCTGGGTCTTCCATCTCAAAGACCAGATCAGCACAGCCCTTCATATCGCAAGCCTCAAAGCGAGCTCACCTTGGTCGAAGAACTCCAAACGCCCGGTCTCAGCACGGATGGTTCGCGAAGATCCCGGCTCAATTTCACAATCAAGATCGAAGAACTCAGCTATCCTGCCTGCATCCCCCGACCCAGTGACCACGGGCCTGTCCCTCTTAAGCCCTTTTGGGCTGGACTCAAGCAGTATTCTGAAGTCCAGCCTATCCTCGCGATCTCCCGTGCGCTTTACCAGGCTTGACGGGTTCCCGTCCTTCTCTGCAACCATGATCCAGGTCTGGTCTCTATCCAGGCTCTGCTTGCCCCTGTTTACATAGGGAACTGATAGGAACCTGGCCAGAGCCTTGCCAAACCTCCTTGCCCGAGCCGACGGATCTCGCGAGGTGGTAATGCTGGTCAAATCAAACTGCCTGGAGTCTCTTGACTGTCGTTGGCCGCTCTTTCATCAGTATCCGATGCCCACAATAGGGGCACCGAATGCCACTGTACTCATAGTCGACCTCGACGGTCTTCTTGCATCTGGTGCATTTATAAGCCATCTACTTATGGCTCCGCCGCCTTCCTCATGACTGAGCTTACCGACCGTGCCACAGAGCGTCCTGCAGATGTGAACGGCACAAAGGTGCCTCCTGCAAAAGTGTGTCCGCACTTGGAGCAAGACCAGATGCCAGTGCTGATCCTGGTCACCTTGGTTCTGCCGCACTGAGGACAATCGTAGTTCGCCCTGGTCTTCTCTTCCATATCAGCTACAAGCTTCCTGGACTTGCGTCCATACCTTGGGCCAAACCTAGCTGCGGATCTGGCCTTCCTTCCTTTCCTAAATTGACTAACCATGATTATGCTTCCAGAAATTTCTCCCGGATTTCCTTAGCCTTCTCACCTGCTATATCAACAATGCGGTAGATCTGGTCCGGGCCCAGTACTCCAGTGCCGCTCTTTTGCATGCCGCAGATGCTGCCATCGGCAGTAGTGATCACAGTGAGCTTGGTGTTGGCTATTGATTCTTCGTCGCTGTCAGGATCGAACATGACCACATCGCTGAACTCTATGGCTGTAGTCGCGATGGGTATATCTCTCACAGGCAGGGGATAGTCGTCACCCAGGCCGAACTTGCTCGCGGGCACCTTGGTCGTCAGGAGCGCGGCTATGGCTCCAAGGCTTGAGGCGTCCAGTATATTCCCACAATCATCGAGTATGTGGACATCTATGAAGATTATCCAGACCTGCTTTCCAGGCACTATACACAGTGCCTCCAAATCTACGGCCTTGGACTCTCTAACTCCGCGATCAACAAGCCTTGCCAGCTCAATTCCAGTCTCGTTTGGGGGCCCTGGCTCGAATGTAGGCGAGGCCAGAGGCACCAGCTCGGCATTGGTAATTATTACTCCCCTATTGGGCGAGTCAGGGAATGGCTCTCCTGGCTGCATCTTGACCCCAACCAGGACCTGGGACTTTCCTAATTTGACCAGGGCCGATCCTTCAGCCTTGCTTATCAGGTTCCTCTCTATAGAGATCTCCCTGTAGCCCTCAAAGCCCCGTCCATCAGACCTCTCGCCCTTGAGGAGCAGGTTGTATAGAAAGTCCTTTCTAATCTCGGAGATAACGTTAGTCACAGGCTTTGACCTCCTCTACGGGCTCTGCCTCGGCATTCTCCAGCTGGTTGTACCTGTCAATCAGGCTCTTCCTCTGGACGTTGTATATGTCGCGACAGCCCTTTATGGCCAGCTCCATGGCCTGATGGAACTCATCCTGTCTCAGGTGTCCGTCCATCTGCAGCAGCGTGATCTCACCATTTGGGGTCATGGCTATGGGCATATCAGCCTGGCCGAAGTTGTCCTCCTCCTTCATGGGGTCGAGGACTATCTGGTCCCCTACTTTTCCTGCTGCGCAGGAGGTGATCATGGACCTCATTGGGATGCCCGCATCTGCTAAAGCGACTGATGCAGCGTTTATTCCAGCAGTCCTTGTGCCTGCATCTGCCTGGAGCACCTCTACAAAGACGTCTATGACAGATCTTGGGAAGTAAGAGGTCAAAATGACCGGCTCTAATGCCTCCCTGGATACCTTGGATAGCTCATATGACCGCCTGTCAGGTCCAGGCCTCTTCCTCTCCTCTACTGAGAATGAGGCCATGTTGTATCTGTACCGGACTATCGCACGGGTGACCTCCTGCAGATGCCTTGGGTGCACCTCTCTGGGCCCGTATACCGCGGCTATGACCTTGTTTCCTCCCATCTCTATATAGCAGGAGCCGTCAGCTCTGGCCAGTACTCCGACCTCAATCTTTAAGGGCCGGAGCTCGTCCACCCTCCTGCCATCCAGGCGCCGCCCTTCTTTATCGAAGAATGATATATTACTTTCATCCATAGCGATCAACTTCTGGCCCCTTTTTCACTCTTAAGAAACTCAACTATCCTGTCGGTAAGCCCGTTGGTATGAGCCTCTTTTTCAATCAGCAATATGGTCTTTAAGGCCAGATCCATATCTTCTGCACCCCCGTTGATCCATATTCTGCCATTCTGGCCAACGAAGATGTTGCAGTTCAGCTCTTTCTTGAGCATGCTGATCATTGAGCCGCCCTTTCCTATAAGCCTTGGAACCCTGGTATGGCTTATCTCCACAATCCTTCCTGTCTTTAAAACACCAAGTTTCCTGTCGCTCAAAGTCAGCTCCACCTTCATGGTGGAATCGACATCTTTAACCCTGGTCATGATGGATGTGCCAACCCTCAGATGCTTAGACATCTCATCGGTCTCTATCCTCTTTGGGTATTCGGATATGTGGAGCAGCCCGTCATAGGGCGAGTTTATATCCACTATCCAGTTGGAGAATGTGACATCCTTCACAATGCCTATGATATTATCTCCAGACGTTGGCACATACTTGCCAGCCAGGGGTATGACATTGATCCTGTCTCTGAAGTTGGCAAGGCCATAGAGCAGAGAGTAGACCTTACCATCCTTTACAAAAGTTCCCTCGCCAGATTTCTTCCCATCTTCAGATAGAAGATCCCCTGGCACGACCACTCTGCGATCCATGCGCTCCATACCCTGGCTTTCAATGCTTAAGAAGCTTCGTCTCTGCTTCGCCCCTGGTCAGCTTATTCACCAGAGAGTAGAACTCGTTCTGCATGCCCGCAGGAATCTTCACCACTCCTATCCAGGAGCCGTTGTTCTGCCAGGCCTCTTTGGTGAGCTTGCCAAAGGCGGCAATCTCGCCATAAGACTTGGGAGCAAAGTCAGCAGGGATCTTCACAGCAACCTCGACCTCCTCAAACCTTATTGGTATGAGGGGCCTGATGGCCTTCATTGTAATATTTACCAGGTCCTGGACGGACTTGGTGGGATCAATATTCACTCGGGCCTCCTTCATGGCCTGCTCGATTCTGGCTGGAGGGTGAGGTGTTTTGGTCTGAGGGTTGATTGCATTTCTCGCGATGACCTCAATTACCTGCCTGCGCTTGGCCTCTAGGAAGGCCTTGCGCTGATCTGCGGTCAGGCTGATCTCGCCCTTCTTGATTATCTTATCTGCGATCGTCATCACATCAGTGGTCTCGAAGGCCTTGATCAGGTCCTCCTCAGCACACCGATCGCCACGAGAGGCGTTCTCGAAGACATCCTCTACAGCTAAGACGTCCTCCAGGCTTACGTTCTCTCCTCTCTTGTATGCCAGGGCTCCATCGGGGTCTACCAGCACCTCAAAGGTGGTTCCATGGGTTTTCAACCTGGCAGGAACCGCCTCATCCAGTCTCACCATTCTAGGATTCCCCTTTAGCCTCTCCCTTAGACTCTGTCTTGACCACTGCTGCCTTCATCCTTGTCACGTAGTCGCCGACCTCAGCCTCGTTGAGCTTGTAGAATGTCCTGTCAGAAAGCCTGATGATGCCAATTTCAGTGGTTGCAGCCTCGACCTTGCCCTCAGACGCCTTGTAGAGAGCCTCCAGGCCCAGAAGCACAGCATCATCCATCTTCATGTCTTCCCTGTACTTCTCCTCGAAGACCTCCATGACTGCAGATCTGCCAGCGCCAATTCCTGTTGCCTTGTATTCAAGGAGGGCACCGCTTGGGTCTGTCTCAAAGAGCCTGGTTCTGTCTTCCTCAGCGCCAATGATTAAGAGCGCCGTTCCAAATGGCCTGACACCGCCGTACTGGGTATACTGCTGCTTGAAGTCGCAGATCTTCTTTGCCAAGGCCTCAACGCCCACCGGCTCATCATAGACCAGCCTATTTATCTGGGACTCGACCCTTGCTCGGTCTATCAGTATCCTTGCATCGGCTACAAGCCCAGATGTGGCTGCGCCTATATGCCTGTCTATCTGAAATATCTTCTCTATTGATTTTGGTTCCATGAGCCTGCTGGTTATCCTCTTGTCCACCAGCACAGCCACTCCGTCCACGGCCTTGATGCCTACTGCTGTCGTGCCTCGCCTTACGGCTTCCCTGGCATACTCCACCTGAAAGAGACGCCCATCAGGGCTGAATACAGTTATAGCCCTATCATAACCCATCTGCGGTGCCATCTGCATCGTCGCATCCTCCTAAGTCAAAAGAGGTCAGTCCCAAATAGCGGGTATCTGATCCTTTCCTATAGCGATCGTCGGGAATTAGATCGATCTCACTGCCACGGATGTGAGCAATACATCCAGAAACTTCTTCTAGCTCGATTCTTCTTCCGTCTTTTTCAGCACCTATTAGGCTCAATTGCGGTATATACTTTTCTGTGGCCGCGCGGATCGTCCCTGAGGTGCCTTTTATTCGAATTGCAGCCCTGGTTCCGGCAATTGACCGGATAGTAGCCAAAATGGACCTGGTTTCAGAAATGCAAAGGTAACTGCACCGAAGAAGGCCAAACCGGCCATTAAAACAGATCAGACTGAGCCTGTTCCGAGATGCGCCTAAATCGCCTGATAGTGCTGCCTGTGCAAAGTGAATTTCCTGGGACAGATCCTTTTCAGAGACGGGCTCCTCTGACTCTATCTCCAGGGCCAAGTACCTCTTCCTCTGCCGAAGCACCGGAAGCCTGGACCTCAAAGGAGCTCCACCCCCGGCCCTTTCCAGTCCTTCCTGTTCAGCTCTAAAATCCTGGCCGGCAGGGCCAGAGCATCCCTTATCTCACCGGATTCAAGCCCAGCCATCTCTGCAAGGGCCATGACCTCTCTTGGTCCCCTCATATCCAGGTGAGACCATGGACCTGTGGTTATCATCATTCCCAGATTGAATTTCCTGACCAAGGCTAGATCCCTGCTAAGCGTCTCCAGCCACCTGGACCTGGCAATGCCACGGAGGCGGATCATGGGTCCGAGGTCAAAGCCTATGGCTACCTGGTTTTGCTGTGCTGATTTGGCTGCAACTGCGGAGAGGCCTCGCCTGGATTCTGTAGGGTGCAAGAGCACGTCCACGTCTGCAGACTCGCAGGCTGCCCTGTTGATATCATCAGCTCCGCCATGGACCGCCAGGAAATGGTACCTTCCCCTGGCTGAGGAGATACGGCTGGACAATGACCTGGGGTTGCTGGCCATGACCTCAATGCCAAAGGCGATCTCTATATTCGTTATATTCTGGCAGGCCTCGGGCCGGAAGAGGTTCTCCTGGCCGCTGTGGTTGCTGATGATTATGCCGTCGTATCCCAGGCGTTTTGCAGCCAGGGCAAACCTGCTTGGAGAGTCGAACCCTTCGGGTAGAGAGTGAAGCCCGCATTCGTAAAAGGTCATAAAAGCTCTCCGATCTTTCTTAAAGCTTCTTCATAATTGACCGGATAAGTGGCTATGTGAGCTGAAACGTCTATGGCGTCCTTGGAGTCTGTCAGGCGTATGATGCCCTTGTAGGCTGCCTGCTTGTCCAGACGCATGTGAAACTCGCCGTTCTGGTCGGTCCTCTGGGGTATCTCTCTTTGAAGCCTCTCCAGATCATCCTTTGGAAGCTGCTCTCTTAGCAGCTCGAAGAAGTTCCGACCGTCTCTCTTCTTGAGGTCGGCCTGAAGGATACAAATTGGATTTTCAAAATGACCTTCTGCCTCGGTAAGAGAGATGCTGTCCAGGGGAACGAAGATGGAGAGGGCATACTTTACCCTCTCCACATCCTCGGTCGCTGCGGCAAATGCCCTGAATGCTATGTGATGGATCACTTTCCTCTGGTTCCGTGAGACCTTATAGACGGCCTCTGCTTCTCTGAGCCTTTGCCCTTGTTCATGAGGCCTCTGCCGCGCTTGCCTGCAGATGTCAGGCCGCGCTCAGCCCTGCCCCGATGACTCCCTTTGGCGATCCAGGAGAGGTCCTTATCGGTCTTTATGGCCGGGTGGCTTGGGTTCACAAGTATGACCTCATACCACTTATGCTTCCCGTCCTCGCCTACCCAGTAGGAGTTGAGAACCTGCATGTTCCTGTGTCTCCTGCCTGCCCTCTCCTCGGCTATGCGCTGGATGGACTTGGCCATGGTGATCTTTCTCATTCCCATGTGCCTTGTCCTTCTGTTCCTGACATACCTGGACTTGCGAAGCCCGCCGCGGCGGACTGCCACGCGGACCACGGTTATGCCCTGCTTGGCTTTATATCCAAGAGCTCTCGCACGATCGAGCCTTGTGGGGCGGTCGATCTTCTGTACTGTCATCTCGCGCCGCCAGGTCCTAAGCCTGTCCTGCCTCAATGCTCCAACGTAGCTCTCCCTGGGGGAGCCCCAGGCATCGCGGATATATCCGTAAAAAGACTTCATTTAACTCACCACGTCTGGTTCAACCTGTAGGTCACATCCCAGACTCTGGTTTGAAAACTCTCTTGGCAGATAAATCTTTTTGCTCTGGTGCCAGAATTTCATGCCGGGACAATGATACCAATCTGATGCATCTATCCTTCCTGGGAGATATGATCCTGAGACATCAGGCCTCTTAGCACATTGGCAAGCTCCTTCATCTGCACTGGCTTGCTTATGTAGTCATCCATGCCAGACTCTATGCATTTCTCCTTATCCCCTTTCAGCGCATAAGCTGTAAGGGCTATAATTCTCACTGGCATCTCAGGCCATCTCTCCCTGATGGCTTTAGCCGCCTCCATGCCGCTCATCTCTGGCATCTGGACGTCCATCAGGATGACATCATAGGTCTTGCGCTCAAGGGCCTCCAGGACTTCGAGTCCATTAGCAGCCACATCTGCGCTGTAGCCTACTTTCCTTAGCATCTTCAAGGCTACCTTTTGGTTCACGGGATTGTCCTCTGCCAGCAGTATGCGCAGTGGCAGTGACTGGCTATATCCTGATGGGATCCCTCCTTTGAAAGGTCGATCAACAGAAAGCACTGGTCCCTCTGCAGGTTCCAGCTTGATTGTGAAATGGAATGTGGAGCCCTGGCCTTGAGAGCTTTCTGCCCAGATCTTGCCATCCATTAATTGGACCAGGTTCTTGCTTATGGCGAGGCCAAGGCCAGTGCCGCCATACTTTCGGGTCGTGGACATATCTATCTGGGAAAACGGCTGGAATAGCTTGGAGAGAAAATCAGCAGGTATGCCAATGCCCGTATCTTCTACAGAGAAATGAAGTTCCCCATCTCTGCAAGCCGCATGGATAACCACCCTTCCCAGATCAGTGAACTTCACAGCATTGCCAATCAGGTTGATCAACACCTGACGAAGCCTGGTTTTATCGCCCATGATCGCCTCAGGCAACCCATCTTCTACCTCATAGGTCAGAGTCAGGCCTTTCTCTTGAGCGCTGGCAGTGAAAAGATCAGTTGAACTCTCAATGCAGTCTCTGAGATTGAATGGCTGGTGTTCAAGTTCCATCTTGCCTCCCTCAATCTTGGAGAGGTCAAGTATATCGTTGATGATGGTCAGTAAAGCAGCTCCACTGCTTTGGATGGTCTGTGCACAATCGCATTCTTCAGGACTTTCACTTACATCCATCAACAGGCCAGCCATGCCAATGATGGCATTCATCGGAGTACGGATCTCATGGCTCATATTTGCCAGGAACTCGGACTTGGCCTGGCTGGCAGCCTCAGCAGCCGCTTTAGCCCTCTTTAGCTCATCCTCGGCCATCTTGCGTTCAGTAATATCAAGGATGACTCCACAGCGGAAGACCGGCCGGCCATCAGCATCTCTGATCACTGTGAAACTATCGGCTAACCAGCGGTACTCCCCATCATTGCACAGGAACCGAAACTCGACCATTCCTTTTCCTTCGTGGATGCTGCGCTTCACTTTATCTACTACAAGAGGCATATCTTCTGGGTGGATGCGGCGAGATGTCTCCTCCATGCCCATTCCAGTTATCTCCTGTGCTGAGAATCCCGTAACCTGCTCGATCACTGGGCTTATGTAATCATAGCGGTTGAGCTGCAGGTTATGCCTGTATGCAGCATCGATGGAAGTCTCAAGAACAGATCTGAATCGGGCCTCGCTTTCACGCAGGGCATCTTCCATCTTCTTTCGCTCTGTGATGTCTATGTTCACGCCTATCATCTGCAGGGGCTGGCCGCTTGCATCCTTGAAGACCTGATAGCGTCCAGCCAGCCAATGCATGCTGCCGTCGGGCCAGACTGTGCGCCATTCTCCCTCCTCGGGTTCTCCAGTCTTAAAGGCGCGATCCATCATCTTCACTGCCTCAGCTCTGTCCTCGGGATAGACCAGCTTCTCCCAGGCGGGCTGAGTCCTGGCAAAGGTGCCCGCAGGCAGTCCATACATTGCCTCCATTTCTGGAGTCCACAGGTTCACCCCTGTCTGGATGTTCCACTCAAATACGCCAACGTGCGCCACCTGCATGGCCAGGTGCAGGCGCTCCTCGCTCTGTTTCAAGGCCTCCTCAGCCCTCTTGCGCTTGGTGATATCCACGTAGGTGGCCTGGCTTACAGGAGTGCCATCCGACTTGTAAAAAACAGAGACCTTCATCTCTACCCAAACGATGGCCCCGTCCTTGCGTATTCCGCGGTAATCGTATGCATCTGGTACGTCTTTGCCCTGAAGCCTCGCTACATAGTGGTTCCATACCATCTCGCGATCTTCGGGGTAGACCATATCCCTAAGATCTTTGGCAGTGAAGGCCATCAGCTCATCTACAGAGTAGCCTGTTATTTCCGCCAGGGCTTTGTTAGCGAAAATTACGCGGTTTAGATATATGATCATCAACCCCTGATGGGAGTTCATCAATAGATGGCGATAAGATTCCACAGTCTCTTTTCTCTGAGCCGCCTCCGCTTGGGCGGCTTCTAAGAGGACCTTAAATTGATCATTGCTCTCATATACATCCTCTTCAACCTGCTCATGCTCCATCTGCACGTGCCTATCTCCAGGCGTCTGAGCATTCCGGAGGAGATCATTCTCATCTAAAGCTCCCTCTAAGGCACGAATCTCAGTGACTGCATCAGATAGTATTTCAGACAGGATAGACGGATCAATCCAGCTTTCATTCTTGAGGTCCTCCAATTTCTGACGGAGCTGAGATATTCTCTGAGAAGGGCTGCTGCGCTTCATCTTATCGCCTGATGATTAGAGATCTTTGATCCTGATCGTAATCTCTAGCCGGCGTTACTTGGACCAGATGCCAGTCATCAGCTAGAGAACTCATGTATTCTTCGAGAAAGTAGATATCAGTTGCATTTATAAATATCGCTCAGGTGTATTTAAGACCTTATATTCCTATCCAAAAAGTGGTGGGCAAAAAAGGCTTCTGTCAGCCATAGCTTAGTCAATCAACTGCCTGGCTACCTCATCAGAGCATCTCAGATAAAACCAGCCTGCGAGGCTGTGCAGACTCCTTAAGGAAGAACCTGGGCCTGAGCTTCCTGCCTACCCTAGACCTGGTGTAGATCACCATTTTATCGCCCTTGCTCCTGACCAAGGCCTCCAGGTCGTCTCTCTCCTGGTCAGAGAGCTCTATCACCCCTTCCTGGCCAGTGTTCCAGTCAAAGATCCTGGCCAGGTTTGCTGTCCTGACCAGAATCTGCCGCCCTTTGACCATCTCCTGGTCTGATGACACATCTGCTGCGTAGCCCGCAGGCCACAAGAACATTTGACACCTATCATCCGGCTGGCAATATCCAAGTCCGCCTAGTCCCAGCCGGGGGTAGCCCTTGCTATCGCTCTTTATAGTCTCGCACCTGGGGCAGTGCATCTTCCTGAACCATACATTGAAGATCTGGTCATCATCCAGCCCGAGCCTGTCTGCCGTGCTGCGCCAGATCTCTTTTGCCTCATCCTCGCCCCATCCAGCCTGGCCCAGGAAGGCTGCCAGGACTGCCAAAGCCCTGTGCTTTCCGCTTTCGATCTTATCGCCAGTCAGAATGTTCCTTATGCATGGCGGAAACTCCTCTGGATGCACCGCCTCAGAGGCCGTCCAGAGCAGGATATCCTTTCTCTCAAGCGACAGCACCGACACAGGCACCTCCTCGCCCTCTCTGGGCTTTGGCCAGTACTCGGGCTTGTTTCCTATCTGCATCTCTTATCTGTGTCCTCCACCGAAGTATGCCTGTGTCTCCTTGGACCCGCTGGCCATCTGGGGCGGCGCTGCAGGGCTCTTCCTCCTGTCCTCCTCCATCCTCTGCTGGAGGATGCACCTACCAAGGCGTAGCCCGCCGAGGGGATTTTTGGGCGTGCCCATGGAATTCATGCACCTGGCCATAACCGCTGCGCCGCGCGCAAGGCCATCATCCACGAAGACTATGTTCTTCTCAGGCTCTGCATAGAGTCCCAGCGCTCCTATCTCCTCCACGATCAGGCTGGGCTTGCTCCCGCTGATGCCAGCCCTGCCTGTAATGCCTATGGCCGTCTTGCTGGTGACTATCCCTTCCTTGATCCCAACCTCGACCAGCCTCCTGGCAATCTTTGCACTGACTATGTCCAGTGTGGCAAATAATGTCCTTATGTCTTTGGATTTATGCAGGTCGGCGCCAATATCTGAGAGCTTTGGCAGGTCGCTGCCATTGACTCCTGCATCGCAGCCTATCAGCACCACGCCGTTCAACCCGGCAGCAGCGGGGTTGACAGGGACCAGACCGTATTTAGTGCGGTCGGCCGGGACCTTCTCCACCCTGATGTACTGCATGATCTTCTCGGCATATTCTCTGGCATCTTTATTAAAATCTGGCTTTATGTTATCCTTGAATATATCAAGTGTGGCGCCGGTCCTCTTATCGACAAGGCCAGTTCCCTGGACCACGGCATCTGGAATGGCGCCAGCCAGGCCGCAGAAGTTGCCTATGGTCCTGGCATAGGGCAGCTCCTCGCTCGTGACCCTTCCATCAAGGGTAGTTCCAAAGTCCAGTGAAAGACAGGGGTTTCTGAAGTCCACATCCGTCCAGCGGCTGCCTTCTTTGATCCCGGCAGTCGCCAGCTCGCCCTCCATCTCGTTGGCCACAACTTCAACGCCCGTAGACCCCTGGGGCGGATAGACCGCGGCCACGGCTCCATTGAAGACCACCTTCTCTATCATGGTGTAGCGCTTGAACTTGTCAATGATGTTGTGAATGGACATGGCAGGGGTCATAAGCCTTGGCGGAACTCCTGCGGCCAGGCACCCCTGAGCTAGGGCCTGGATGAAGGCTCCCACCTGGTCTGGAGAGTCCAACTCAGCCACAACGCCCGTCGAGCGTACCACGAAGTTCAGGTCTGTTTTGATATCCAGCCTGGCCTTCTGGTGGGACTCAATCAGGGTATCCTTGACCAGGTCGGCTATGGATTCTTTGGTGAGTGGAGTGCCGTTGATGGTCCTTGCAAAGACCTCCTCGCCGGCTTTGGGCGCCCGGACGTCGCGGGTCATCTTGACAGTCCTGTCCACTATATAGGTCTTGCCTGTGTTCATGTCAGTTGCAGTAAGGATGCACTTGGTGGTGGTGTTTCCCACCTCTACAGAGGCTACTATATAGTACGGCTTGCTTTTGAGCTCCAGGTAATTGAAAGGCGGGCTCTCCGCAATTCTGGGCTTTGGCTTGAATAATCGACTGGCAAAGGACATGGTTTAGAGAATGATCAGGACAGATTAAAACCTTTGGTGGCGCCGCAGACATGTATTTGCCTGCAGCAGCGCACCCATAAGCAAGCTAAGGTGTATTCGATAAAAAATAAAGGCTATCTTCGTGATAATACTTTTCCATCGCTTTATTTTTCATGGCCATTGTAGATATATATAATGGCTGAGGGATAAATTGCTGATGTGGAAAGGCATGACATATGGATAAATTTTTGACCGGCTGTATATCGTCTTTACAGCAATTACGACCTTTGTTCTTGGTATCGTGGATGGCATCTCCTATAATGAGACAATGAACGGTTCATATGGACAACATCTATCCCCTGCGGCGTATAACGCTCTTTAAACACAACCGACCGCCAGGAGATCATGAACCTCATTTATCTCTATAGCTATGCCTATGATTCCAATGATTTGGATGGCTGGCTTTCCTTGTTTAGAGGGAATGCTATCTGGTCCGATTACTGGGGCAACTCATCAGTTCCAGATATGGTGACCAGGTCCAGTGAAGAGTGCCGCCAGCCGATAGGGCCGCACCTGGAGAAGATGAAGGCCCAGGGAATACAATCAGGGCATTATATGACCAATACCCTTCTCAATAAGACCGATGAGGGATGTAAAGGGCATCACGATGTTCTTACTGGCCTGGCAGTATCCCTCGAAAGCCAGCCCACGCCTGAACAATATGGATTATTGCCGGGATGAGTTCGTAAAAACAGAGAGTGTTTTGCGGTTCGCATCGCGAAACGCTCACATAGATTCCGC
>DATMZB010000580.1:0-6935 GCA_035560655.1 Methanotrichaceae archaeon
AGATAATACTAAGGATGGAATGAGATAAATCATCACCTTGCCATGGCAGAAATCGTAGATTTATTTCAGCCTGAATGTACTAGGAGGGTTTATGACTGCAAAATCTGAGAGAGTTGTTATCACAGTTCTGGCCTGTTTAATCCTTGCATCGTTAGCTTCGGGCATGGAACTTTCAGCCACGATTGACGGTAGTTCTGGTAGCTCTTCAACAAGCATCCTCTATGGGAGTACGATAGACGACTATAATTACGAGCAGATACAACTAAATCCTGATGATTGCACGCTATCCAATACTTTTTCTGGCTCGGGCAGCTTACCTTATAGTTCTATAAGCAAAAGTGACACGAAAGGGAATTTCGTCACTGCTTATAGGAGCATTTCTGGTAAACCAGGAGTTACAGGTTGGAACTATGATTGGAGTACCTACCTACCATATTCATCTACCGCAGGATACGGAGTAGGGGCAGGGCTAACTCTTAATGTTGCCAATGCCTATAGTTTCAATGGAGGTAGCTACGGTTCGAATAAGGAAGGCGATTACGCAAATACTTTCTCTTCAGGAAGTTCTTCATCAGGGACAACAGGAACCTCTGTAAGCAACATGTATACATGTACAAATGCATTTAATAATGAGGTTTTCTCAAGGTTATCTGCAAATCTGGGTACAAGCACGGGCAATATATATTTCGACGCTTCTTCGCACAACAACGAGGGCGAATATGCCTATCAGCTGGTTTATGCATATGGTACTGCCAGTAAAGCTGCAACGATAAGCAATCCCTACATTGATGCTGATGCCCAAAAGACATATGCGGGTGTTTCTGGAAAGACAGATGCCTCATATGGTACAAGCGCCATTTTGCGCACGCACACAGAAAACCTGGCTAAAATGAGTGGACATAAGGGCACATATTATACTGGCGGGGGGGAGTTCGGAGTCAATATTCAGAATTATGGTAAATTATCTGGCTCGGTTTTAGGTCAGGCATATGCATCCAACGTCTACTTATATCCAAGCACCAACGTACCTTCATACAGGACTGCATACCTGCTCGACCCCTTCCGCCGCGAATGGGTAATCAAGGAGGGTTATGCGGATTGGGGATATAATGCATTCAATGATTTGATGGACAAAGGACTGGCGGTCACTTACTACAGAGATTCCGCAGTATCTCATTCTAGAGTAGGCGATATGGATGATTATTATGTCTCTGCGATAAGTTCACACATGAATCCAAATGCTATAGAGGTTACTAGAGCGGCTGATTCAGATCGCGTGGTGACTGGAAGTGAGCTAGCATCGATGTTCACGAAAAATCCACAGGGATTGATATACCTCGATGGTTGTTCGTCCTTCTATCCAGGCGCTAGCAGCCCCTTGGCTAATGCAGTCAAGAACAAGGAGTGGCTAAGTGGTGGTTATACCTATAATGTAAATGCCAGAGGTGATAGCCAATTTATGTCAAATTTCTTCGGCTTCTTGGCCCAGGGGTATTCTGCAAAAACATCCGCTAGTAAGGCTTCGACCGACGTATATAACTATCTACATGTCAATATAGTTCCAACTTGGACTCCTTCGAACAGCGACTTCTACCTTCTTTAAGTCTGAAGATCCTGTGTAAGCAGGATCTAAAATTATTTCTTGGTCGATCTGCACAACAAAGACAAGATACCCTAAAGATATGTATCCCCTATTCCAAGATTGGAAATAGATATTGGCGAAGGCTGATAGCCATCATACTCATGCCTTTGCGCACCAGATTCTATTTCAGAAATCCTCTATGCTCTGCAGCCAGCCTGGCAGCAGAGTCATCGGTTAAAAGAATTGCCTCTGGGTGGAGGTCCATCAGGCTTAGAGCTTCTATCTCCCCTTCGTCCAGAGCTAGAGCGCGTCCCAAAGCCATAAGAGATGGAGAGGGGAGCGGTGCTGATACACACTGGAGTTCAATATCGGGATACTTCAACGCCTCGGGCCGATGACATTCTACTTCACCCCATACAGCCTTGGGGACAAAGAGCGCTGAGAAATCTCCAATGGCGTCTAATGCACCAAGCTCTGAGTGATGAATGAGCGGGCCTGCATCCAGGACAGCTTCACTCATCCCCATGGAGCCCCCATTCGACGTCTTCTCGAATGAAACGCTCCATTAGCTCGGCCTTGTGGGTATCTAGGTAGCGGCGCAGTGCCTCTGTCACCAGGCTGTTAGCATCTGAAAACCAGCCCGCTCGTATCTGTTCCTCGACTTGCTTGGCCAAACCGGCCGGCAGGAATATAGTCGTCTCTACATCGGGCATAATGTACTGTATCCGGGGTATTGTTAGTTGAATTTTTTGATGGACAGTTCCCCAACTGTCGTATTTGGCCTGTGCAGTGCTGCATGTACTATGTCTATATATACGTTAAATGCCGAATATGCGATATAAAATTCGGAAAGCTTGCTATAAAATAAACCGCCCGGCAAACGGATGGATTTGTGAGGTGAGATACCATGAAAATGAAATACCTGACATATCTAAACCATCTGAGCGCTATCCTGACGATAATTATGATCTGCTTCCAGGCAGGGGGCATCGTATCAGGGACTATTGAGAACAAGGTGCTCGATCACGGCGCAAACTCGTCTCTGTCAGATAACCTGAGCAAGGACCAGCTTAGCAGCATGAGCGTAAGTGAACTTAGAGATATAAGATACCAAGTGGACCAGGAGCTGCGGCTGAAATATCTGGAAAACATGAACAACCTGACCATGGGCGAGCTGGTGAGTCAGGGATATGATTTCAGCAATGCAGATATGCTGGCTGGGGGATCACCCTAGAAGAGAGACGCTGCAACAAAGGTCCAAGCCGCCTCGTAGCATATCTCAGCAATTTGTCTTTTGCCTATATCGGGCTACGGCGTTCGCTTTATTCGCCATATTTTAATGGCCTTCATGCCTTCTTGCACACTTATGCGAAGATCTACAAACCATCTTGAAGAGAGACGCTCACTATCCAGGTCGCCATCCCAGGCGCTGCCTTCATAGGTACTCAGAGAACATAGCATCCCACCTAGCATCTCCACCTCATTCATGGGCGTCCCCAATCGCGCCTTAATCATCCCCACATTATCGCTTCCATATCGCTTTCTCCTTTACAATATCCCTTTCCTGCACCAAGATGCACTGATCCCGAGGCCTCATGAGAGGTTTATGTGGACCTCATGAGATAAAAGGGATTAATACTCTTGAGAGTACAATATAACCATAACGAACATCTAAATGCTAAATGCGAGAGATGAGTGAAATGAAACAGAGATTTGCAGCAATAATGCTGATATTCATGGCGTTTGTGGGATTGGGGATTATGAATGCATCTGCTCAGATTCAGAATAACCAGGCTGCATCGTCGCCTGCCGTGGGACAGGCTACAGCAACGGGCACCTACAGCCAGGATTACCAGCAAGGAATGCTTCAGGGCCTAAGGATGGGATTCACCATGCAGGCGCTCCTGTGTGCAGCACAGTACAACCAGAGCGCAGCCCAGGAGTACAACACCAGGGTTGACTCATTCAACCAGATGATATCGCAGGTCTTTGGCTCAGGAGCCACTCAGGAGATGTACCTCCAGCCACTCAATATGACTCAGCTGGAACAGGTATATGCATCTGAGAGAGCAGCAGTTCCGGCTCAGCCCTAAAGCTTCATCTTCAGCAGGCCAAAACCCAGATCAAAAATCTGGGCACATCTCTTTTTTCGCAGCTCACAACTCGGGCACAGCTATAGCCACCCGAGACCTGAGGTCTGAAACTTGAGGCTTAGACCTGAGATCTATGAAAGATTGATCGATGTATATGGACAGATAGCTATGCAGTCGAACACAGAGCGCTGGGAAGATCTCCATGATCCTATCTATCGATAACAGAGATGAATGGCGCTCCTGGCTGGAAAAGAACCACAGTACAGTGAAGGAGGTCTGGCTGGTCTATTACAAGAAGCACACAGGCAAGCCCAGAATCCCCTACGAAGACGCCGTAGAAGAGGCGCTGTGCTTTGGCTGGATAGACAGCACGGTAAAGAGGCTGGATGAGGACAGGTTTGCCCAGAAGTTCACTCCCCGCAAGGACAAGAGCAGGTGGTCTCTGATCAACAAGAAGAGGGCCAGGAAGATGATCCGGGAGGGAAAGATGACAAAGGCCGGGCTTGCCAAGATCCAGGATCTGGCTGAGGCGGATGACAGAGAGACTCCTGAGGCTAAGCCTGCAAAGAAGTCAGTCGAGACCCCCCAGTTCATGAAGGATGCTTTGATGGCCAATGGAACGGCATGGGAGAACTTCAATAACATGGCCAATAGCTATCGCAGGAGCTACATCATGTGGATAACGAGCGCAAAAAAGGATGAGACCCGTCAGAGAAGGCTCCATGAGGCAATCGGACTGCTCGAGCAGAATAAGAAGCTGGGGATGAAATAGAATGCCCTACTGGTTTATTATTTCAGCATAAATTTGCCTGCACGACGCATCGCCTGAGCCTATGACCTTGGTATAAGTTAGCTCATCCACAGCTAGCGCATTCCTTGTATATGCTGTGCTTGACCTCAATTGGCACCGCGATTTCAGTTACATTTTTAACAGGCGCAGGTCGTGCAGGCTGAGGTGCAGCTGCCTGCACAGCTCCAAACCCATCCTCGAAATCAGCGAGATCACCCTCAAGCCTCCACTGGGCTGTCGCCTTCTCGGACCCGTCCAGACAAGCCAGGCATTCTGGGGATATCTCATCTGCCCCCAATATGTCTGAGGCACAGGCAGGCACCACTCCAGTATAATCGCCGCGCTTGGTCCAAAGGCTTGACCCTGGCAGGAAGCTGTACTCCAGGCTGTTCCTGATGAACCTCTTGATCTGGCTGTAGTTAATCCCTGGATACCTTTCCGCGACCAGGACGAACTGCTCTGAGAGATCTGTGCGAAGTATGCCAGGATCGTCTGAACCCAGGACTACAGGCACTCCCCGGTAGGCATAGATGGTCAGTGGCAGGTCCCCGTCCCTGACGCCCAGCAACGCCTCGTTGCTCACAGGCATGACCTCTATGGCGATCCCCTGTCTGGCCATCTCCGCCAGGGCCCTCTGGGGGCAGGCCTCTTCCATTATGGTCACGCCATGTCCTATGCGTGAGGCATTGCCCGGGCCTATGGCCTCGCTTATATGGAACTTCAGGTCCTCGGGAGGCACCAGCCCCGGGGCCAGCTCTCCTGCATGGAGGTCTATCCTGACATTTGGATGGATGCTGTGCAGAAACTCAACCATCTTCATATGCAATGAGCAGTCGTGCCTGGATGTCCAGCCGTCCTCGGGCCCAACCAGGTTCACACCCACAACCAGTGGGCAGCGCTCTGCAACCTCGAAGGCGAGGGCCAGCTGGGCAAAGACCTCTTCCTTTGGAAGATCCCTCTGGGCGCAGTACTGGTATCTGACCTCAACTTCACATCCGCGGTCCGCCTGAGTGTCTCTGCACCTTAAGAGATCCTGAGATTCGTTGTGATACCGCTCTATATCGAGGCTGACATTCTCTGCGATACCTTCAAGGCCTGAGTCCATCAGACGGCTGTGGAGCCGGGTCAGGTTATCATCCCAGACAAGGCTCCTGCCAAGGCTGCTGGTGGCTTCAGACTGAGGTGTCAGGAGGATCATCGTCTCCAGGTACTGCACGTTCTCCTCAGCAGCTCTGGACCGGAGCTCAGATATCATGGCACCATAATCAGTCATGGCCGGGCTTATCTTCTGGAAGATGTCGAAGAAATGGCTGCGGAGAGTGGAGTTTGATGTATGGAAGTTCCTGATCGACCACCCGTCGACCAGGCGATTATACAGGTCTGCATCTTCATATGCCCGGCTCACAGGCACGGTCCGGTTCGGATGGCAGGGTCCGCATGACAGGTTATATGTGACTGGATCGATGCATAACCCCCTGGTCGCCGCAAGATCAATTATGTCCTCAGCATAGACTGCGCCAGGGAGGTGGTTGTGGATATCGCCGCCCTTTGGCATGGCCAGAAAGAATGCTCTGAGCTCACCCGGGTTGGAGCGTATGGACTCAAGATACAATGCCGTATGCTGCTCAGGGGAGATCTCAGACTGCCTATCCTGGCCCGCCGCATAAGCTGGCGCTGCCATAAGCAGCAAAGCTACCGACAACATGACCATGATACAGACGGCCAATCTGCCCCTCTTTGAACTGGCCTTGATCTCTGCAGACCTGACTATGAAGTGCATCCCTTGCCTCTTGGGTACCTCTGTGCTCTCTCTGGATGTGAGATGATGACTCAATTTCTATATTTATATTTTCTTGCAAGTAGATGATGTAGGGTCAAGGTAAATAAAACTTGCCACTATCTTTAGGTCTATCAATTAATGGGCAAGGCAGGTCTGACTTGTCTGACTAAATGGAGCCTGGCAATGGCTTGCCTCTTATATTATGATCTATGCATTTTGTACGCATATTATTTCATTCAAGGAGAACACTGGAAATATTTGCCCAAGGATGGATCTGGATATGGGCTCAATTATCATGTGAATTATGCCATACTTACATCAGATCTGAGCATTTCACTGCTTTGCCATTGTCCGGCATCATTTGATATTTTTATAAGATCGCCCAATATCTTCAATAGGAGCGAGGAGTTACCGGATATAAGTCGATAGTCGAATGAAGACAAAGCTTGGAGCTATTGCGGCGATTCTGATGATCACTATCAGCATTGCGGCTGCAAGCATGCCCGCCAGCTTCTACACAGCCATGGATGACATGAAGACAGAGAGCATACTCTGCGTCAAGAACTACCAGGCAGGCACGGCCATTACCGAAAATTATTACGACTTCGAGCATCTGGACAAGGAGACAAAGATAGTCTCCCGCACCAATAAGCCGAGCGTCACACCAAAGATCAATCCCTCCATGGAGGC
>DATMZB010000581.1:0-6215 GCA_035560655.1 Methanotrichaceae archaeon
GGTTGATATAGTGCGCTTCAGAGTAGCCCTTCATGGTGCACAGAACCACCTGATCCGGCACCGCCTGTCCAAAAACAGATGGAGTGCAGGCAGAGATTACGCAGCTATTTTATCCCTATGCTCAACGGCCGGGATGAGAAAATGGCAGGCCATCTATCTAAAGAGATATCTATGAAGATGTAAAACACCAGCTATCTCGATGACGGGCCCGGGATCAGTAGAAATATGCCCCTACCAGGGAAGGCCGCAGAGCTGATATGAGGTGAGATTAGGAGACAGAGACTGGAAAAAGAAGAGCTCGGACTCATCAAGTCCATCGCTGATTCCTCACCGGAAGCGATTGCTATAGCAGAAGCTGACGGCAGGCTCATATATGTCAACCCTGCCTGGGAAGCTCTATTCTGGCGACCTGAGTATGAGGCAATGCAGCTCAACTGCCGTGACCTCGTTTTGCCAGAGTCTGCAGATTTATTGGACAGAGATGTCTTCCAGAGCGTTGCCAGAGGAGATAGCTGGGAGGGCGTTCTTTATTCATCCCTGCCAAACGGCCAGAGCGCCCCTCTATGGGCCCGTGCAGATCTCATCCCTGGCACCGGTGGGAAGCTGCTCTTCAAATTCAGAGCTCCTTATGGCTTGAATGAAGGGCGTAAGTCGGAGGAAGCCCCGGTTAAAGAGAGATATTATAGCCAGCTGGCAGATAATGCCCCGGATATCATCTACCGCTATGAGCTCAAGCCTCAGCTTAGGTGTGTCTATATCAACCAGGCAGTCACATCCATCACCGGCTATACACCTGAGGAGTATTATGCAAATCCGTTCCTGAGCATGGTGCGGATCTTCCCCGATGACCTGCCCACATTGGAATCCATTATCCAGGGAGAGCATTCGAATCAGCCTTCATACTCTCTGCGCTTTATGCGCAAAGATGGAGAGATCGCCTGGATCGAGCACCGCTGCACGCCCATATTCGAGGGATCTGGCGAGATGGTGGCGATCGAGGGCATAGGTCGGGACATTACACAGCGCAAGCAGATGGAGGCAGAGCTGCAAAAGGCCAGAGATGAGCTAGAGCTGAGAGTCGAGGAGAGGACAGCAGAGCTGCTGGCGGCAAATGAGACGCTGAGGATTAGCGAAGAGCGGCTCAGGCTCGCAGTTGACAACATGCCTGATGCCTTTGCCATTTATGACCCTGACCTCAGGTTTAAGTTTGCCAGCGCCCGTGGAACTGAATGTTGCGGCCGCACAGCTGACGAACTCCTGGGCCATACCGATGAGGAACTGTTCCCGCCTGATGTTGTCAATAGCTACCTGCCAATCCTTAAGAAGGCTGCAGAGACACGCATGCCTCAGTCAGGGGAATGCACAGTACCCCTGCCAGGCGGGACCATTATCTGCACTGCTGCCTATATACCTCTCCTAGATGATTCAGGAGCGATAAAGCAGATTCTGGCAGTCACTCACGATATCACAGAGCGAAAGAAGATGGAAGAGGCCCTCAAAGAGAGCGAGGCCAAGTTCCGGCTGCTATTCGAAAGATCTGCTGATGCCATGTTTCTTGTGGACCTCGGGAAGTTCATCGACTGCAATAGGGCTGCTCTGGAGATGATGAAATGTCATTTTAAAGAGGAACTCCTAAACCTTACTCCAGCTCAAATATCGCCTGAGAGACAGCTGGATGGCAGACTCTCTTACGAAAAGGGCGATGAGATGATGAGCATGGCCTTTGAAACGGGATCGCACCGATTTGAATGGGTTCATCGCAGAACCAATGGCGAAGAGTTCCCTGTAGAGGTTACCCTAACATCGATCCCCTGGAAAGGCAAGCAGATCTTATTCACAATCTTGAAGGATATCACCGAGCGCAAGAATGTTGAAATAGCTCTCCAGGAAAACCTGCGATTTCTCCAGCGTTTGATAGATACAATTCCAAATCCAATCTTCTACAAAGAAATAAAAGGCATCTACCAGGGCTGCAACGCGGCCTTTGAGAAGTATCTGGGCTTAAGCAAAGAGGAGATAGTTGGAAAATCAGTATACGATATATCTCCCCCAGATCTGGCTGGCAAATACAATGAGATGGACCGGGCTTTGTTCGATGGACCTGGCGTTCAGGTCTATGAATCATCTGTGGTTTGTGCTGACGGCATCAAGCATGATGTGGTCTTCAATAAGGCTACTTACACCGATATGGATGGCAAGGTCTCAGGGCTGGTCGGGGTTATCCTCGATATAACTGAGCGCAAAAAAATGGAACTGGATTTGAATAAGGCCAAAGAGGCTGCTGAATCTGCGGCCCTTGCAAAGTCAGAGTTCCTTGCCAATATGAGCCACGAGATCAGGACTCCTATGAACGCGGTCATTGGTCTTACCGGCCTTCTTCTCGATATGGACCTGGAGCCGGAGCAGAGGGAGTGCATTGAGATGATCAGGTCCAGCGGCGATTCTCTCCTGGCTGTAATCAATGATATCCTCGACTTCTCAAAGATTGATAGCGGCAAGATGGAGCTGGAGCATCAGTCTTTCGACCTGCGGTCCTGCATAAATGGTGCCTTCGATATGATGGGACCAAAGGCGGCCGAGAAAGGCTTGAACCTGGCCTATGTTATGGATGATTCTATGCCAAGCACCATTGCAAGTGATCCGACGAGGCTGCGGCAGATCTTGGTCAATTTGCTAAGCAACGCCGTCAAGTTCACAGAGAAGGGCAATGTAGAGGTATCCATCACATCCCAGGCTCTGGCGGGCGGCAGATATCAGCTTCACTTTGCAGTCAGGGATACGGGGATTGGCATACCCCAGGATAGAATGGATAGGCTTTTCCAATCCTTCATCCAGGTGGATATGTCTACCACCCGCAGGTATGGCGGCACAGGCCTTGGCCTGGCCATAAGCAAGCGCCTGGTTGAAGTCATGGGCGGCAAGATCTGGGCGGAGAGCACTCCTGGTATTGGGTCGGTGTTCCATTTCACTCTGCCAGTTGATGTGTCATCAGATAGCCTGCCCAAGCCTGAAGTTGCTCCGTCTAGGCCCAATAACAATTCGCATGCTAATATGCGCATACTCATTGCTGAGGATAATGCCATCAACCAGAGAGTCATCAGGCAGATGCTGAAAAAACTGGGGTACAGGGCAGACATAGCTGCGGATGGACTGGAAGTCCTGGAAGCCCTGGAGCTCCAGCCCTACGACCTGGTTCTCATGGATATACAGATGCCCGAGATGGATGGCTTCGAGGCCACCAAGGAGATCCGTAAACGCTGGCCTCTTGGTCCTAAAATATTGGCTCTCACTGCCTACGCTTTAAAAGGTGATAGAGAGAAATGCCTTGAGGCAGGCATGGATGGCTACATCAGCAAACCTGTGAAGATGGATGATCTGAGTGCTGCGCTGCTGCGCTGCGAGGCTCAGATAGTGGAAGGGTCAGATCCATGTGAAAAGAAAGGCAAAGTCACAGGCCTTGGAAATGGCATATAGGCAGAAGCAATCTATTTGCTGGTAAAACAGCGAGGAGTTCCCGACCCTCGACCACGATTTTGCCCATTTATGTACCACACAAGGTGGCCGGCAGAGGCAGAGCTATATCGAAGGGGATTTTTTCCCCTGATCTATCTTCTCGTGCAGCTCATTCCGCTTGAGGATCGACCAGTGGGGACGCTGGCGCATGAGCTCTTCGGGCAGGCCACAGCGTTTTTGGCCCACGCAGGATCGAGTGCAATGCATGCGGTAGAGCTGGCGTATCCTGGAGAGCTGATCTAACGGATCATCTTGAGTTATCTTCAGCTGTCTATTGGGCATGACACTATTTTGTAGCATTGCTGATTGCCCCTCATTCACAAAATTTGGGCAATAAAATTTATAGGAGGGTAAATAAGAGTTTGAACAGATTAATCTGAGGCGATCATGGCAGATAAACGAAATCTAATAATCATCCTGTTGGTTGCGGTGATAGTACTTCTCGCGTTTCTAGCCATAAGGTCGATGATGTACAGTCCGGCATACAGCCCTGGTAGCACTAATGGCTACCAGCCTGTGCAGATGGGGCCTGGGATGATGTACGGCCCGGGTTACAACTATAATTACAGCCATGGTCCAGAAATGATGTACGGCCCGGGCTATAACTACAGCTTGGGCGCTGGAATGATGGGCAATATAATGGCGCTATATTATCCGAGGGCTGTGCCCATAACCAGCGATATTGCCTTAAGAAGCCTCCAGAGCTTTGCTCGTCAGTACGGTTCAAATGTGGAGGTTGTGGACGCCATGGCATTCAGCAGCAACTACTATGGTATTTTGAGGAATGCTTCAAGCGGCCAGGAGCTTGCAGAGGTTCTGGTGGACCGCTACTCTGGGTCAGCGTCCCCTGAGCCGGGGCCGAATATGATGTGGAATACACGATTTGGTGCTGGAAGGGCGCAGGCTGGAGGTTTAGTCTACGACCTGGCAGGGGCAAATAAGCTGGCGGAGAATTTCCTGGCAGGCTACCTGCCCGGAGCCCGGACCCAGGATTCTAATGCATTGCCTGGCTACTACACATTTGACTTTGGGCGGAATAAGATCGAGGGCATGCTGAGTGTGAACGCCTATAGCGGCCAGATCTGGGTGCATACATGGCACGGATTTTATCTGGGCAGCATAAACATGACAGGCTGATACAACGCAGAGTCTTGATTTTGTCTTGGTCTATTCAACTGAGGGCTGAGCCTGGGTTGTTCAGCCTGCCAAATGTTAAATATTTTACTATCTTACATATCTCTATATATCCTTTCGATCGATTCATCTGAGGCTATATTCATGAATCTTATGAACATTTTAACCCTATTCGACTTTATGGATCTCTTCAAACAGGCATTCTCAGAATGGAGCAAGGATCGGGCATCAATGCTGGCAGCAGCCACTGCGTACTATATCCTGATGTCTCTGACCCCTCTGCTCATACTGGCCATAGTCTCATTGGGGTACATCCTGGGAAGGCAGGCTGTTCAAAGCTACCTGTTGAATTATGCCCAATCCCTTGGCGGCCCCACTGTGGGCAGTGCAATAGTTGCCATACTTCAGCAGGTGAGCAACCCGGCCTACAGCTACAGCGCCACCATCTTCGGCCTGGTCTTCCTCATCCTGGGAGCGGCCGGCGCCTTCATCCAGACCAGGAGGGCCTTTGATATCATCTGGGATGTGAAGAAAGGACACGGACCGGCCATAGAGCGGACCATCACTTACTACGTACTCTCTTTCCTGCTGATGCTCGTTTTGGGAATACTGATCTTCATTGCGGTGATGGCTACTGCCGTCGTCCTGCCTGCAGTCCAGGCACTCAACATCCCACTGCCCTTGAATATGAGCTGGATTCAGACTATAAACTTCATTGGATCGATTGTCCTGATTACATTATTGCTTATGGTCGTATACAGGTTTCTGATAGATGTAACGCTTGGCTGGAGAGATGTCTTCACGGGCTCGATTGTAACCGCCATCCTCTTTGTGATCGGCAACCTGCTTCTTGAGTTCTACATAAGCTTCAGTCACATGGGCAGCGTCTACGGGGCAGCCGGGACCCTATTCATCTTCATCATCTGGCTGTACTACTCATCCCAGATCTTCTTCTACGGGGCCGAGTTCATCAAGGCAGATGCCATGAGGCGAAGGCCTCATAAGCATGCGGGGGGTCACGGGTAAGGCTGCTTTCATCTTCTTGGTGCTCGCCAAACAGCCTTAAAAGAGAGTGGTTATAAAGTGGGCCAGGATGGTGTAGCATGGCACCCCTCTACCAAAACTTAAGGCATAATATTTTCAATGGGGATTCCATGGATGAGATCGAGGAGCGAGCTCATGCTCAGCTAGGGATTATAGAGCAGGCATACTCAATTAAAATCAAGAATAAGGATGAGGTAGCTCGCTTCATTGCCGAAAATGTAGATAATAAAAGGCGGGTTCTCACGATATGCACATCTCTCAATGCCTGGATTGCCAGCAATCAAGCAACGAGTGATTTGACAATACCTCTCGAGATTATAACTGGTATATTGGATGCAAGCCAGTGATATTTGTATTTTGTTGCGTTAAATTATTTTTGTCGGTTCTTTAGTTACTTGAATTATCTCTCTGCTAAGCCCGAAGTGCTTTATGCTTGATGTGGTCTGCTGCAATTTCCGGTTTATAGCATAATCAGAAGTTTGGGCCCCGAGTTTCTTGAAACAATATTTCCGATGGCGCCCAAA
>DATMZB010000582.1:0-2737 GCA_035560655.1 Methanotrichaceae archaeon
ATATTCAGGCTGTGTTTTATCGCTGGCAGTGTTCCTTCTCCTCGGAGCTGCTGCGGCCCAATCAGGATCTGATTTGAACATCGATTATAGCCATAGTGTAACCGGCACGGGCACTATACTCACCGATTACCAGATGGGGACTGATGCGAGCTCAGAGGCATCCGGGGCCATAAGAGGAACCGGAGATGTAGTCAACAATTACTTCTTCTCCACCAATAACTCAACCCTTTTTACAGTCGAAGACCAGTTCCAGCTATCCAAGAAGCCTGAACAGAGCGCAGCAAGAACAGTCAAGACCTCGCGCCCTAAATATCCACAATGGCCTGGAAAGGCGGGCAGCTTCAGGCTGACAGGCACCAAGTGGGCTGGGAATATTGAGGTTGCCGCCTTTGGAGACTCTGCAAAGAAGGCACCTTCAAAGAAGAAAGCTGGTGATGCCTCTGGTGGCAAGTTTGAGTTCAATGGCGCGGGCCTCGAAGGCACAGTGCCTGCAAAGGCGGTCACCACCATCTCAGATCCGGCAGAGCTGGATGTTAACGCAGCCCTGGCCGTGGGAGGGCCAAGGAGCGACCAGAGCTTCAGTTACAGGTCCATCTGGCAGACCAGCCGAAACGTGACAGTGAAAAGCTCGATTGGCCAGCCCCATGAGATGCTGTACGAGGACGACGCCTGGATAGCCGGGGACACCACTGGAAAGAAGAACCTGAAGGTTTACTGATGGGGCCAGATCCTTATAGGTCGTCCCTACAAATATAGAAGACATGACCGCAGAGCAGGCCGAGATCTGGTCCAGATACTCCGAGCTGCTGAAGATCTGCCACATTGCAGCAGATAAGATAAGATCGTCTGAAGAGCTGGTTGTGGCGTCCCATGTGGACGCAGATGGCCTCACATCGGCTGGAATAGTCTGCGCCGCTCTTCAAAGGCTTGGCCTGGAGTACAAGCCTCTATTTTTCAGGCAGCTCGATGAAACATCCATCAACCAGATAGCAGACCTGGGGCCCGACCTGGCAATCTTCACTGACCTTGGAAGCGGAATGCTTGATGAGATAGGCAGGTCCGGCCTCTCGGCAGTGGTGGCGGATCACCACAAGGTTCAGGGCCAGGCCAATCTGGAAGCGCATATAAACCCCCACCTGGTTGGATCGGATGGAGCCACACAGCTCAGCGGAAGCGGTACCTCTTTCATCCTGGCCCAGGCGCTCGCGGCCGAGCCTGGGGATAATGACGATCTCTCCGGCCTGGCAGTTGTGGGTGCCGTGGGCGACCTCCAGGACATGGCCAAGGGAGAGCTCCAGGGGATCAACCGTGCCTTGCTGGAGATCGGATCTCGGGCAGGTGCTCTCTCCTATGGCCGGGATTTGAAGCTCTTTGGCAGGCAGACGAGGCCTGTCTTCAAGATGCTTGAGTACTCCCAGGACCCCTATATACAGGGCCTCTCAGGTGATGAGGATGCCTGCATAGCATTTCTAAAAGAGCTGGGCATAAGGCTGGGCGGAGAGAAGTGGAGGCGCTGGATAGATCTTGGCCAGGAAGAGAAGTCGCGAGTGGTCTCAGGACTGCTCAGGAAGGGCCTGCGTGCCGGGCTTACCAATATAAAGCTTGAGAGGCTGGTGGGCGAGGTCTATACCCTTCTAAAAGAGTCTGAAGGCACCGAGCTTAGAGACGCCAGCGAGTACTCGACCCTCTTAAATGCCACTGCAAGGTATGGATACGCAGAGATAGGCCTTTCAGTCTGCATGGGTGATCGGTCCGGATCGTTTGAGCGGGCCAGGGTGCTCTTGAACCAGCACAGGCAGAACCTGGTGAATGGGCTCAAGCTCGTATCTGACCAGGGCCTATCCCAGATGGGCCACTTGCAGTACTTCGATGCAGGAGACGCCATACTTGATACTATAGTGGGAATAGTTGCGGGCATGTCCTTCCAGATGGCTGACAGGTCAAAGCCCATACTGGCATTTGCCAAAAACCCCGAGGGCGGGATGAAGGTCTCGGCCCGGGGCACACATGACCTGGTGAGGTCCGGGCTCGACCTCGCCTCGGCCATGTCGGGCTGTGCCAAGGCCGTTGGAGGAGTGGGCGGCGGACATAACATTGCGGCAGGAGCCACCATTCCGGAGGGCGCCAAAGAAGAGTTTTTGAGGCTGGCAGACGCATCTATAGGCCGCCAGATCGTTTCTTAACCTGAATCAGGCCGGGCAGGACCCCGGACAGAGGTAATCATAATCATCCTCATCCAGGTGGTCTTTTGCTACCCTTATGTGCTCGTCAAGAGTGAAGTTGCCCACGAACATATGTGATATCCGGGACATCTCATTCTTGGGCTTGCCTGTCTCCGGGTCCATGACCAGGTACCCGATTTGTCCAGTGCCTATGAAGTCAGCATTGATGGCTATATCCGTGAACTTTGGATAGGCCATCAGCGCCATGCTGGTGCTGAGTCGCGTGGCATCGGTGAATATCTTTGAGGCGCTCATGTTGAGCATGTAGTTGTTCAGGTATGTGCTCTCGCGAAATTTTTCATCGTATGAGAAGAGATGAGCCTCCGGGTCGCTCTTGGACCCTATCTTCATGACGTAATGATCAGCCATTGCAGGGCTGATGACCATAAGGCAAAGTCCAAGCCAGATAAGCTCCCGAATCATAAGTCACATTTCCTGAGAGAGGTTCCACCTGAAGTCTTCGCTTAGCTCGTCGCTAAATACTGTGACTGCCGGTCCTTCCATATAGGCGTGAT
>DATMZB010000583.1:0-4814 GCA_035560655.1 Methanotrichaceae archaeon
CTCTCGGGTGGCTCTGGCACAAGGCTGCGCCCCCTGACCTACTCTCAGCAAAAGCAGCTGATACCGGTAGCAAATATGCCTGTGCTCTTTTATGCCATAGAGGATATCATCGAGGCTGGCATAAGCGATATAGGCATAATCCTCGGCCCAAACAAGGAGCAGGTCATAGAGACTGTAAAATCTGCAGATTGGAATGCAGATATAGAATTCATCTATCAGGGAGATCCAAAAGGCCTGGCCCACACTATCCTTGTGGCTGAAGAGTTTCTCGATGACGATTTTGTGATGTACCTCGGAGACAACATCCTCAGGGATGGGATTGCAGAGCATAAAAAAATGTTTTGCACCCAGAACAACGATGCCCGCGTGCTCCTTACTAAGGTAGAGGACCCTCAAAGGTTTGGGGTTGCAGATCTAAATGAGGATGGCAGCATACGCAGGCTTGTGGAGAAGCCCAAGGTGCCTCCCTCGAATTATGCTCTTGTCGGGGTATACTTCTTCAAGTCGATTATCATAGAAGCCTGCAAGGAGATAAAGCCCTCATGGAGAAATGAGCTTGAGATCACGGACGCCATCCAGTGGCTGATCGAGAACGGCTACAGGGTCGATGCGTCTTTCGTCGAGGGTTGGTGGAAGGACACAGGCAAGCCCGAGGACATCTTCGAGGCCAACAGGCTGATCCTTGATGACATAAAATCCAGGAGCCTGGGCCAAGCCGAAAACTCCAGGATCATGGGAAGGGTAGTCCTTGAAGAGGGAACCGAGATCCGGGATTCCATAATCAAGGGTCCATGTATCATAGGAAGGGGAAGCGCCATATCAGGGTCTTATATAGGGCCTTATACCGCGATAGGCAGTGATTGTCGCATCTCTGGCACTGAGGTTGAGGATAGCATAATCATGGATGGCAGCAATATTCTGAATGCCGGAAGGATTGTAGAGAGCCTCATTGGAAGGAACGTCAGGATCCATGAGTGCGATTCCAAGCCAAAGGGGTACAGACTTATAGTCGGGGATAACTCGGACCTATCACTGTGATTTAATGAAAGCTCTTGTTACTGGCGGCCTGGGCTTCATAGGAAGCAACTTCATAAGGTACATGCTGGATAAGCATGAGGATTTTCGGATCACAAATGTTGATGCCCTCAGGTACGGGTCGAACATAGATAGCCTAAAAGACCTTGAAAAGTGCGGCAGGTATGAGCTCGTCCAAGGAGACATAGCCGACCCTGCACTGATCTCCAGCCTCGTGGAGAGGTCAGATGCGGTGGTAAACTTTGCAGCCGAGACCCATGTGGACAGGTCCATCTCCCACCCTGACTCATTCCTGCAGAGCAATGTCATGGGAGTCTTCACAATTCTGGAGGCTATAAGGAAGAAGAACCCCGGATGCAGGTTCGTTCAGATCTCGACTGATGAGGTCTATGGAGATATCCTGGAGGGCTCGTTTGAGGAAGGCGATACCATCAGGCCGTCATCTCCCTATTCTGCAAGCAAGGCCTCTGGAGATGTCTTTGTCATGGCCTATGCCAGAACCTACGGCCTGCAGGCAATGATCACAAGGTGTACCAACAATTATGGGCCGTACCAGTTCCCCGAGAAGCTGATACCAAAGACGATTCTGCGGGCTGCAAGCTCTCTTAAGGTCCCAATCTACGGCACAGGCAGGAATGTCAGGGACTGGATCTACGTCCTGGACCACTGCAGCGCTGTGGAACGGGTGATGCTTGACGGCCTGCCAGGCGAGGTATACAACGTCTCTGCAGGCGAGGAGAAGACCAACCTGGAGGTTGTGGGAGATATCCTGGAGATCATGGGCCTGGATGATGGCCTTATAGAGTTCGTGGAGGACAGGCCGGGCCATGACGTGAGGTACAGCCTGGACTCATCCAAGATCAGGAAGGAGCTTGGCTGGAGTACCAGGCAGAGCTTCAAGTCGGGAATAAAGGAGACTGTGGGCTGGTATCTGGAGAATGAGGCCTGGTGGAAGCCTCTAATGGATGACAAGGTCCTTCACAAAACGCCCTGGAAGCTGGACTGGTAGATAGATATGAGGATAATGGTGACTGGGGGAAGCGGCCTCCTGGGCAGCAGGATAGCTGAGATGGCACTGGATGCGGGGCATGAGGCAATCTCGGGCTATGCCCATAACCTTCCTGAGTTCGGGAAGGCCGTCTTGCTCGACCTGACTGACATGCAGGGCATATCTGTGGCAATAGCCAGGTCACAGCCTGATGTGATAGTCCACAGTGCTGCCCTCACTGATGTTGATAAATGTGAGAATGATCGAGATTTGGCCCATAGAATAAACGTCCTTGGCACAAAGGCAGTGGCTGAAGCGGCAGAGGCATCGGGAGCCCACCTTATCTACATCTCGACGGATTATGTCTTCGATGGACTCAAGGGCAATTACTCAGAGGCTGATGAGGTCTGCCCGATAAACTACTACGGCCAGACCAAGCTCTTGGGCGAGAAATATTGCGGCTGCGTAGCCAGGACCTGCGTCATATACGGCTCAAGTCCAGCCAGCGGCAAGGTCAACTTCGCTCTATGGATCGTAAATAAGCTCCGTGCTCAGGAGACAATTAAGATAGTCACAGATCAGTACCTGACTCCTACCCTCAATACCAACCTGGCTGAGATGGTCCTGGAACTGGCAGATAAGAGGCTTAAGGGCATCTATCACCTGGCAGGAGCCACCAGGATCTCCAGGTACGACTTTGCAGTCAGGCTTGCCAGTGAGTTTGGCCTGGATGAGAGCCTTATTTCTCCATCTAAGATGGCTGATATGAAATGGGCTGCCAGGAGGCCTGATGATTCATCTCTGTGCACTGCCAAGGCCGCACGGTGCCTGGACCATAAGCCCTATGAGATTGGAGAGGCTTTCAGAGTCTTGAGATCGGAGATGGAATGATGTTGCCTGGGATCGTCATAAAGCCTTTAAGAAGGCTGGTGGATGAGAGAGGATCTTTCACTGAGATCATGAGAAGAGACTGGTCAGATGTCCTTAAGGACGATATAATGCAGGCCAACATGTCTTTTAGCTATCCTGGGATGGTCCGGGCATGGCACAGGCACGAGCGCGGTCAGGTGGACCATTTCCTGGCAGTGCGGGGCGCCATGAAGATCTGCGCCTATGATGACGAGTCTGCAGAGCTGGATGAAATCGTCTCAAGCGGCGAGAACCTGCAGCTGGTAAGGATGCCCGGGCATTACTGGCATGGGTTTAGGGTCGTTGGGAACGAGCCTGCAACCCTCATCTACTTCGTGAATAACCTGTACGATTATAAGAACGCAGACGAAGTCCGCAGGCCCTGGGATGATCCAACTATCGTGCCTAAATCGATCAACGGCAGGGCCGATGATCTCAGGTGCGGAAGGCCTTGGGACTGGTTCTATGTGCCTCACAAATGATATATCCAGGGCGGGGCGTACAGATGACGCCTGGAGTTTAGCTAAATGGATGTCGTAAAAAGAATAGCGAAGAACACCGCAGCCCTGCTCATAGCGAATGTCGTCAGCGCAATCCTGGGATTCTTTTACGGCATATACATTGCTCGCTACCTTGGCGCTGAAAAGTACGGCATCATAGCTTTTTCTATAGCTTTCATAAACCTCTTTGCCATTTTTACAGATATTGGCCTCCTGCAGCTGATGATGAGGGATATTGCCAGGGATAAAAGCCTGACAGCGAAGTATCTTGGAAATATTGCAGTCCTTAAGGCCTTCCTGGTATTCTTAGCCTACGGAATAATTATTGTGGTGATACATCTTCTGGGATATCCTGAATCGACCATCCAGATAGTGTATGTCATAGGCCTGACCATGGTCTGTGGCTCTTTCATCAACCTATTCAACTCGATCTTTCAGGCTCACGAGAAGATGGAGTACGTATCAATAGAGAGCATTCTCAGCGGATCTTTGATGCTTGCTGGCGGGCTCTTTGCCATCTACATGGGCCTTCCTCTGATAGGCTTTGCTGCAGTCTATTCCGTCTCAAGCTTTGCAGTCCTGGCCTATGTAGTGCTGGTTGCAATCAAGCTCGGCCTGCCCTTGAACATAGAGGCCGACCTCTCTTTCATAAAGACGGCCGCAAAGCGTGCCATACCTTTTGGCGTGGGCACCTTTTTCATGGTATACTACGTCTGGATCGCTAGAGTGATGCTTTCCTACCTTATGGACTACAGAAATGTCGGCTATTATACTGCAGCCTACAACTTTATGGGACTCTTCACCTTCATACCGAACGCCTTTGTGACATCGCTCTTTCCAGTGATGTCCATGTCCTTTAATACCTCAGAGGAATCTTTGAGGAGAATACTGCATAACGGTATCAGGTACATGTATATGCTGGCGCTTCCAATGGCCGTGGGAGTGACCCTTCTTGGGGGAAACATCATTGGCCTGATCTATGGTCCAGGCTTCTTGCCTGCGGTGGGGCCCCTTTCCATCCTGATCTGGGCTGAGTTTCTGGTCTTCATGGATGTGCTTTTGGGCCAGATGCTCCTTTCTATAAATAGAGAGCGTTGGAGCATGGCAAGCGCTGGTATCGGGTCAGCTTTAAACATCCTTCTAAATATCATCCTCATACCCAGGGTCGGAATGGTTGGGGCAGCCTTGGCCACCTTCTCCACTGAGTTCTTCTTCTTCCTCTTCTCGCTTTATCTGCTGTACAGGTGCGGATACAGGATAGATGTGAAGAACGTAGTGCCAAAGCCGCTATTTGCCACTGCGGTCATGTCCGCTTTTATCCTGGAGTTCACTTACTTGCCATTATTTCTACTGATTGCCCTATCGGCAATATTATACTTTAT
>DATMZB010000584.1:0-6131 GCA_035560655.1 Methanotrichaceae archaeon
TTCAATATCCTTGCCTTAGATCAAATGGCACATTGCATCTGGAACGATACCTGCCAGTGCTCACTTCGAATCGCAGGTGTTCCCCGCGGACGCGGGGTCAGGGGGGCCGGCCACGGCCTTGAGTGGCAGCGCCGTTGGTTAGTGCTGACCAAAAAAGCAGATGTGACTCCGATTGGCCAGGATTCTTGCGCTGTGCAATCAATTTTGCTGCAAAATTGCCCTTAACCGTTAAGCTCCTTGACCTTCTAGGCCAGCCTATACTTCCTTGGCTGCCGCTTCAAACCGACTGCCCAACAGATGCAAAGATATACATAACTACCAGCCTAAATTAACTCATATGAGCGAGATAGTCTTACAGGTGCCCGATGATGCGCTGCCGGCTCTGAAGATGTCTCCAGAAGAGCTGGGAAGGGAGCTGAGGCTAGCAGCCGCTGTAAAGCTGTTTGATCTGGGAAAGCTCTCATCTGGCGCCGCAGCCAAGCTCGCAGGAATCCCAAGGGCCCTCTTCTTAACTAAGCTGGCAGATTACAGCGTGGATACATTCCGTCTAACAGAAGAAGAGCTCAAGGCGGAGACAAGCCTTGCCTGAAGTTGTCTACAATACGTCGCCTTTGCAGTATCTTCACCAAATAGGCCAGCTGAGCATCCTTCATGCACTCTTTAAGGGGATCACAGTCCCAGTTTCAATACTGGCTGATCTTCACCGTTCAAAGATATCCAGGCCATCGTTTGGCATAAAGTTCTCTCCATAGAGCCGTTGATCAAACGCATTTTCCAGGATAGATAACTTCGTCGAACTGCTCCAGGACATAGAGATGGCCATGTGCCACAAACGAGTCCTGGATGCGAGGGGGGGGTCTGCACGATAGGTAATGACCTCATGCAGGGCGATTGGCAGCATCTCCGGCTGACGATCTCAGGAAGCATTTCATGGAGATGGTGATGGCATGAGGAGCGGAAAGTGATCTGATAGTTCCATCTGAACCTATCTCCTTACATTAATCTAACAGGTTTTAAATAGAAAGGTGCCTAAATCTTATGCTGTGAGTGTTATGGGGGATACAACACAAGGAGATAAATTGTACAGATCGGCGATGATGGCTATTGCCAGCGCCAATCCCGAGGTAAGAAACCAGGTGATATGCAGAGCGCGCCCGGTCTTAAGAGAGGGCATAATGAATGAGTATGGGGAGATACTGGGCCTGGCTCCGACGCATCAGATAATACCTGTAATGCCCCTGCCTGGAAAGGAGAAAGAGACTCTGGAGATTTTGAGAGATTCCATGAAGTGGGTCTCTGGGGTAGAAGGGATCATAGCTGCCTCAGTCTATCAGCTTGCTGCCAGCGATGAGAAGCACAAGAACACGCCCATGTACCTGGTGATATTGACTGCGAAGAACCAGGTAGCCATGAAACGCCTGAGGGTGAACCCCAAGAGCATGGAGATGCAGAAAAAGATAATGGAGCTGTCGGGAGGCAAGAGCGCAACAGACGCAAGCGTCATGGGAATAAACACCATGCTCATAGGGATCGAATGAGGAGATCTTTTTGCAGAAGCGATAAAGGTGAAGTTATGAAGACTGATAAACATGAGTTTATCCCACTTAACGGAACTTCTCTAGCAGAGATTCCAATAGAGGAGCTTGAAAGCCGGCTCGAAAGCGAATCCCTGGATACAGATAATGAGATGTGGACTCAATGCGGATGCGTCGCAGACTGCGGCGTCATATATACCGATGGATGCCCAGGCTATTGCCAACATGTGAATGCCTGCCCAGAAGAACACATATGCTGACGGATCTCGTGCGCAGATGGCGGCCGCTGGCAGCAGTAAGCATGCAGAGCCAGGACCCTGATGGAAGATAAGGCAGATGGCAGATAGACGAGGCAGATACTTGTGAGAGCCAGCAGCTACAACATATATGTGAATCTAATTGAGGACGATGCCTACCTGATAGTTCAGGGATATACTGGCGCCATTGATAAGGTCAACGGCGCTGTATACAGGTATCTCAAGTCCGATGGCAAAGATGGATCTGCAACTTCATCGACTGTGCAGCATCTAGAACGCCGGGGCTACCTGACAGAGCGGTCTCCTGATGAAGAGCGCGAGAAGGTGAGGAAGATCGCTGAGATAATCCACAAGAGGAGCCTCAAAGGGGCAGGTTTTACCTTCGCCCCCACCTTCTCCTGCCAGCTCAGGTGCACATACTGCTACGAGGCACATATCTCCCACAGAGAGGACGAGGCATCTTTGGCCGTCATGACCAGCGAGCATGTCAGATCTGCCTATGCCGCCATAGATGAGATCATAGAGAGATTTGGCAAGAGGCCTCCCACGGAGGTCACGCTTTATGGAGGCGAGCCTCTTTTGGCCAGGAACCACGATATCGTAAGTGAGATCGTGGAGGAGGGAGTGCGAAGGAAGCTCCGGTTCAAGGCCATCACCAACGGGTTTGATCTGATGAAGTATGAGGACCTCCTGGGGACCGATAAGATATATTTCCTTCAGATTACCATCGACGGGCCTGAGGAGATACACAACAGAAGGAGGTTTGCCAGGAACGGGCGGCCTACCTTCAATGAGATATGCAGAGGGGTCCAGCTTGCCCTGGACAGGGGCTGCGCTGTTGCCCTCAGGACCAACATCGACAGATCTAACTTAAAGGGCCTGGCCGAACTAAATCGGTTCTACATGGAGATGGGATGGAGCAGGAACCCTAAGTTCCACCCTTATGCCTTTACTACCTTTGGCGAGTCAAAAGAGAATCTTCTAGAGCCCATGGAGTTTCTGGAGGCCTCGAGTGGTCTGATCCCCCGGACGGAGGGTCAGAGGTCGATTAAAACCAACTTCGGAATAGATTACTGCTTCAATGGGCTCCTGCGTTCAAGAACGATCCCATCACTGCACCCCACCTACTGCGGGTCAAATTCAGGAGGGTATATCTTCGGGCCTGATGGCTACATATACACGTGCTGGGATGAGGTTGGGCTCGATGAGGGAAGGATTGGCAGGTACATGCCTGATCTTGTCTGGAATGAGGAGAGATCGAGTGAGTGGCTGAGCAGGAGCATTGCCAATATACCGGAATGCCTCAACTGCTCTTATGGGCTCATCTGCGGGGGCGGCTGTCCTAGGCGGGCCAAAAAGACATACGGATCAATGCGAAAGCCTTACTGCCATCAGTTCAGTGAGCTATTCCTGCATCTTGTTCCTATCTTGTACCGGGACAATGCAAGGGCAATTGAAGAGATGGGAAAGCGAGCCTTAGATGAAAGCCGGGACCCTTGCCAGGAAACCCCTTTGCATTAATCCTCTAGAGGCAGACCCTTGAAACCGAGTTTGGAGAAACAGGGCAGAGAGAATGATCTTAAATCCGCCTATAGATCCCTCAATGAGTTCCAGAGAAGGCTTTATGAGGGCATATCTGCGGTCCCCGGCATGGATCTCTCAGGTCTGCCGCTGATCATCCCCTCAGAGAAGGGAGCCAAAGACATCTTTTCATCTCAGATCGACTACTGCATATACCCGTGGCTTTTCTTGGATGTCTTCCCGGGGATCGATCGAGAGCAGCTAGATGAGCTCTGTGTGGTTGCACAGCTCGGGGCCGAGTCTCTAATACAGATGGATAAGGTAATAGACGGCCATCTGGGCCCCACATCTGAGGTTATGCTGGCAGTGGTCCTCCTGGGAGGGCAGTATAAGCTGGCCGAGTCGATACGGAGGCTCGCAGGAATCATAGATGGAAAAAGCCCATTCTGGTCCAGGTTCGATGAGCTCTTCAGGGAGTACATCCACACCACACTGGAAGAGAAGGCAATGAGATCCCAGGAGATCCCCTCCTTGGAGGAGATGGAGAGGCTGGGAAGAGGAAAAGCGGCGCTCTCCAAGACCATAACTGCAGCCATGACAGAGATCTCCGGCAGGAGAGATCTTCTTCCAGCACTTGACAAGAGCCAGGACCTATTCTCAACGGGCTACCAGCTCTATGACGATGTAAGAGACTGGAGGTGGGATTACGAGAACGGGCAGGTCTCATACCTTCTTAAGAGGGCCTTTAAAGAGCTCGGCATCATAGATGAAGATGAGATCTCAGGGGCCAGGTCGGTGGACTCGGATGAACTGGGAAGACGCCTCTTCTCCACAGATATTATCCCGGATACCCTCGATCTTGCCTCAAACTACTTCAGCCTGGCAGAGGAGGTCGTCATGGGGATCGGCTGCCGCAGGTGGGTCTCTTGGATCAGGACGAAACGGAGCAAGGTTGAAAAGCTCAGATCAGACCTCATAGATATCAAGGACAGGGCGCTTATCAGATCCGCCTGAGTACCCCCGAGAACTGCAACCGCACTATTCCAGTATGTGATCATGAAGAGATATGTGAAGATACTATCGGCCAGAGATATGGCGCCCTTTGGTGCAATAGTGCCAATTGCCCTGACCCTGCCCGGTACGACTGCCCTGGTCGTCTTCATCGCCCTCGGCCATTTCTTGGCCTGGCATGGACAGGGTTGGGAGATGCTCTCATGGGGGTGGGACCCTCACATCGTCTCGCCATCGTCAGGCCTGGCGTACCTCTGCTTCCTGATCCTCTCAGTCCTGGCCCATGAGGCTGGACACCTGGCTGTGGCTGCTTACAGAGGCGATATGTACGCAGGGATGTACCTGGGACTCAACTCATGGGCCCCGGTATTCATGACCGCCCGTGGCTCCAGGCGCACCACATCTGTCCCAGGACGCCGGGAGATGCCGGCCCTGGATCTGGCCGGGGTCTCTTCCCAGATACTCTTTGCCTCATCTCTGGGGTTCATATTCATCTTGACCGGATCCTACCTCATTCCGCCCTCAATTCTGCTGATAGATGTGGCAGCCACGGCATCCCTCCTCCCGGTCCCAGGAACCGATGGATACCGATTCATTCTGAAAAGCCGTATGATTAAAGACCGTCTGGGAAAGAATGCAAACGGACCTGGAACTTATGTTATAATCGGCCTCTGCATCTTTGTCATTTATTCATCGCTGTCCCTGGCATTGCTCGCATCCGTCATCAATCAGTGGCTGAGGGGGACCACTGAAGGGGTGCTTATCTGGAACTACAGCATCCTAAAGACTGCCGGGTACATAATCCTCCTGCTTCCGGTGCTTCAGTACGCTTACTGGGCTGTCAGGGGCGTTCCCTCGGTCATCACATCACTCCAGCGCCTTTGAACATTGACAGCGCCTGAAGGGCTGCTGATGTGGTGAATATCCTCCTCTTGTCCCCGATCACAACCCCGGTGCCCATGCCCTCACTGCGCCATATTCTAACAGCAGCCGGGTCCTTCACCATGGGGGGAGGTATCTTCAAGATTGGATCCGTGGGGAAGCTGCCGTCGTCCTTCTGATGTCTGACCAGCCATTTGATTCCTCTCTCCGCGGACTGCAGGGCTCTATTGCTTTGAAGCAGAAGAAGAGACGATACCGCATGCGCGGTCCCAAAGACCTCGCCATCATCGCCAGCCCAATCGTTCCAGCTTCCATCATCTCTCTGGTCAGAGAGAATGGCGTCTTCAGCCTTTCTGGAGATTTCGTCAGTCAGGGCTTTCGATAGAGATAACGCCTTCAGGGCCTGGCACGTCCCATAGGCATAGCCCTTCCACCAGTAAGAATCCCATAGTCCTCTGGCATTCCTCCCTGTCTCGATATACTTCAAAGCCTTCTGTATGCCCTCATCCGAGATGGGGGTCCCGATCCCCAGGAGACTCTGTACCGCCACACCTGTGACGCAGATGTGAGGGCTGAACCACCCGGTCATAGAGTCAGCAGAAGACACTCCTATAAACTCATGAACCCTGTCCCAGGGGCAGTAGGTCGCAAACCCTCCAGATATCCCGTCCTGATGCTTCCTGAGGTACTGCACCCCCTTCCGGATGACGGAAGCCTCTATGTGAAGAGATGGTGAGGCTGCTGAGGCTGCAAGAAGGACCCATGATGTGCTATCACAGTCTGTGGGGACGATTTTATTGTAGGACCATCCGCCATTTGGCCTCTGCCTGGATGCAAGGGAGCTCATAGCCCTGGCCGAAACATCCTCGGGGCAGGATGAGACTGACAATGCCCGCAGGACAAAGCCGCTCACCCAGTCCGAGCT
>DATMZB010000585.1:0-2184 GCA_035560655.1 Methanotrichaceae archaeon
ATATAATGTTTCCTCGATAACTTTATAAACGAAAAACCGGGATAATTATCGTTCACTACAATGTTTCCCATGGCCTCCTGAGTTCGAAGCAAATCGATCCCAGAAGAGCACCAGAAGATTGGAATGGATGGAGGGAGGAGGAAGCCCCGGTGCTCATCATGGCTTTTTAAGAGGAGTCCTGAAACAAGTAGGAATTCAAAGGAGGTTAAAAGTTGGCTGAGCAAAAAGCTACAACGTCTGTCCTATACGAGGAGACGAGAGTATTTGAGCCTACCAAGGATCTAGTTGAGAATTCCAATGTCATGCAGTGGATGAAGTCCAAGGGATTCAAGAGCGAGCGTGAGATGCGCGCCTGGACGGGACAAAACTACATCCAGTTCTGGGGCGAGATGGCCAAGACCTATGCCGATTGGTTTGAGCCCTGGGCCCAGGTTCTCAACTGGGTACCACCATACGCCAAGTGGTTCGTGGGTGCCAAGTGTAACGTGGCATTCAACGCAGTGGACAGGCATGCCAAGGGAGCCAAGGCGGACAAGGTAGCTTACATCTTCGTACCTGAGCCCACCGACCAAGCCACCCAGAAGATCACCTATGCAGATCTGGCCAAGAGAGTCAACAAGTTAGCCAACGGCCTCAAGTCTTTAGGGGTACAGAAGGGCGACAGGGTCAGCATATACATGCCCATGATCCCCGAGACACCAATAGCCATGCTGGCCTGTGCAAAGATCGGCGCCATTCACAGCGTGGTCTTCTCAGGATTCTCGTCAGGTGGACTTAACAGCCGTGTTCTCGATGCCGAGTCAAAGGTGGTAATCACCACTGACGGATTCTTCAGGCGCGGCAAGCCACTGCCACTCAAGCCCAATGTTGATGAGGCCACTGCCAACGCCCCGAGCGTCAAGAACATAGTGGTAGTCAAGAGGGCAGGCATCAATGTGCCCATGAAGGAAGGCAAGGATATCTGGTATCATGACCTGGTAGCCAAGCAGTCCGATGTATGTGAGAGCGAGAAGCTGGATTCCGAGGATAGGCTCTTCATCCTGTATACCTCCGGCACAACTGGCAAGCCCAAGGGTATTGAGCATGCCCACGGCGGTTACTGTGTCACTCCCGCTCAGACTCTGTCCTGGGTCTTCGATATCAAAGACACTGATGTCTGGTGGTGCACAGCCGATGTCGGATGGATCACAGGCCACAGCTATGTGGTCTACGGTCCGCTCTGCCTCGGCGCCACAAGCATGATATACGAGGGTTCCCCCGATTATCCAGACTTCAGCAGGTGGTTCAAGATAATCGAGGAGAACAAGGTATCAGTGCTCTACACTGCGCCTACTGCAGTCAGGATGTTCATGAAGGCAGGAGACCAGTGGCCAAAGACGCACAACATCTCAAGCCTGAGGCTGCTGGGATCTGTGGGCGAGCCAATCAACCCAGAGGCCTGGATATGGTACAGGAACAACTTCGGCGCAGGCAAGCTCCAGATCATGGATACCTGGTGGCAGACAGAGACGGGATGCTTCCTGGTGTCTCCACTGCCAATCACGCCACTCAAGCCCGGGTCCCCAACGTTCCCGCTGCCAGGGTTCAATATTGATATCCTGGACGAGGACGCCAACCCAGTGCCACCAGGCTCTGGAGGAAACATCGTAAGCAACACACCCTGGCCATCGATGCTGCGTGCTTTCTACAAGGACACTGTCAGGTATCAGAAGGAGTACTGGCAGCTGTACTGGGATATCAGGCCCGGTACATACCTGGCCGGCGATAAGGCCACCAAGGATAAGGATGGATACTTCACCATCCAGGGTCGTATCGACGATGTCCTGAAGGTAGCCGGTCACAGAATCTCCAATGCAGAGGTCGAGTCAGCCCTGGTCAGCCATCCAAAGGTGGCAGAGGCTGCAGTCATTGGAAAGCCCGATGAGGTCAAGGGCGAGGTAATAGTCGCCTTCGTCATCCTCAGGACTGGCATTGAGCAGAGTGAGGACCTCAAGAAGGAGCTGGCTAAGCACGTCAGGACAGTTCTCGGCCCCGTGGCCTACCCCGAGACAGTCTACTTCGTAAACGATGTGCCAAAGACCAGGTCCGGCAAGATCATGCGCCGTGTGATCAAGGCCAAGGCTCTGGGCAACCCAACTGGCGATATCTCTGCACTGGCCAACCCAGAATCTGTAGATGCCATAC
>DATMZB010000586.1:0-2602 GCA_035560655.1 Methanotrichaceae archaeon
CTACATCAGTGTCATGGTCGCACTGATCATTGGCACGGGGATTTAAGCCATGGGTGACCAGGTCCCCCTTGAGTATGACAGCTACTGCAGCTCACCCGATGCCGCTAAAGGAAACTGGAGAACCAGGCTTTTGATGGGTACCCTTCTTGTAACCTCTTTCTCTTCGCTCATCTACGAGGTCGTATGGGGGCGGGAGCTGTCTTTCGTATTTGGCACCTCCGCCTTTGCAATTACTGCAGTCCTCACAACATTCATGGCTGGACTTGCACTGGGCTCCCTGTTGGGTGGCAGGATCGTAGATAAGATAGATAAGAAGTATCAATTCCTGGCGTTCACTGAGATCTCTATAGGCCTGGCCTGTCTGGCAACTCCCCAACTGCTGAGGTTGGCCAAGTATCCTTACTTGCAGATATACGATGCACTCAGCGGCAATCTCCTGCTATTCAACTCTGCGCTTTTTGCCCTGTCATTCATGGTGCTGATCGTGCCGACGTTTCTAATCGGCATAGCCTTTCCAACGGTAGTCAGGCTATATCATGACGAGCTCAAGGCAATGGGCAGGAGCGTGGGCATGACCTACATGTTCGATACTCTGGGAGGCGCTGCAGGAGCGCTGCTGACAGGATTCCTGCTCCTTGCAGCCTTTGGCCTCTTCAAGGTCTCTGTCATGGCATCTGTGCTGAACATCGCCCTTGGTGCCATAATACTGGCGGCGTTCTCTGGAGATTCAAGCCATCTGCATGGAGACGCGCCCTCGCCTGCAGGAGGCTCGCTTCCTGGCAAGGATGCCGGGGCCGGGGAGCAATCGCATCTTCCACAGAGAAATGCCATCCTTCTCCTGTTCTTCCTCTCAGGATTTGCAGCTCTGACCTTCGAGACCATCTGGACCAGGTACATAGCACTGATTTACGGGAGCTCGATGCAGTCGTTCTCAACAGTGCTTGCCTCGTTTCTCACAGGCCTGGGCATAGGAAGCATCATCGCCAGCAGGTATGCTGATCAGGTCAGGAATAAGCTTCTCTGGTTTGCTTTCGTTGAGTTGCTGATAGGCATAACAGGAATGCTCCTGGTGGTGGCCTTCCCCGCTATGGAGAGGTGGTTTTTATACATCTATTTCCGGGTCGATTCTTATGCCCTGTTCATGCTGATCCTCTTCATCATCTGCTTCACTGTGATTCTGGTGCCCACAGTGCTGATGGGCATGACACTGCCACTGCTGTCCTCTGCCTATGCATCCGGTGAAAAAGTCGGCACAGACGTGGGAACGCTCTATTCAGCAAACTCATTCGGCTCGATATTTGGCGCTTTCACAGCAGGCTTCATGGTCATCCCTCTCATGGGCCTGGAGTATTCCTCAGTTCTGGCTGGAGCTGTCTATGCTGCAATAGCTTTTGCCTTCTTTATTCTCTTAAGGAAGAAAATGCCTGAAAAGAAGATGATGATGAAGAAAGCAGCGATACTCGGCGGTGCTATAGTATTCGTGGGATTCATCCTCTTCCTCTCCTTTTACCAGCCAGATTACCTGTATAACGGAGTCTACTACCACGGGACGCAGTACGCTGATGAGAACGGCATATTCCAGAGCTATGCAGCAAATGACAGGCATGTGATCTTCAAGGCCAACTCACCCTACGGTGTTGTGACAGTCTTCCGGGATTCCATAAATGTCTGGCTCAAGAACAATGGAAAGACCGATGCCTCTCTGCTCGATATGGATACCCAGGGGCTGCTCAGCCATCTTCCCCTTTCCATCCATCCCGACCCAAAGAAGGTTCTGGATATAGGCATGGGCGGAGGATTCAGCCTCAGCTCCATACTGGCTTATGATGAGGTCAGGTCGGCAGATATAGTGGAGATCGACCCTGAGGTGGTCGAGGCTTGCAGGACAGTTCTGGCAGGGTACAACAACCATGCTCTGAATGATACCAGGACAAGGATCATAGTCGCCGACGGCAGGAACTTCGTCTTCTCTACAGATGAGAAGTACGATGTGATCATCTCTGAGCCGCCCAATATCTGGGTCTCGGGGGTCTCAAACCTCTTCACTGAGGAGTTCTATGAGATAGCCAGGTCTCACCTGAATGATGGTGGGATATTCTCACAGTGGTTTCCGGGGTATGAGATGAACGAGAAGAGCTACATGATCGCCATAAAGACACTGGGATCTGTATTCCCATACCTGTATGAGTTCGAGATCGGCAGCGACAAGATAGTGCTTGCGTCTGCCAGGGAGTACAACATAAGCAGGGACATGAACAGGTCCAGGCTCTCTTCGAGGAATGTTGACAGGGATTTCAACCTGACCATCAAATATTCTGGAAGGGAAAACAGGTTCATCCGGAATGATCTTGATCCAGGCAAGAGGAATTATGATTTCCTGATCTCCTGCTATAGGAGAGGCCCGGCTGAGATGGAAAGGTATGCCAGGGGTGCTGATGAGATCAATAAGGACGATTTGCCTGCGCTTGAGTTCTCGGCCATGAGGAACAGATATCTGAAGTTCAGGATATGACTTTCCTGGCGTCTGGGGTCGCTGGTACCCCTAACCTAGCGTCCGCAGGAACACAATACATCTAAGTTCCATTGTGGTGCTCGTAGGGGG
>DATMZB010000587.1:0-4821 GCA_035560655.1 Methanotrichaceae archaeon
GGCTTCGAGCTGGCCAGCCTTTCCACATATGCGCTGGCTGCCTTTGACAAGTCCAGGAGAAACCTCGAAGCTGCAATGAAGTACTTCCTGTTCGGCTCAGTGTCGTCGGCCTTCATGCTCTTTGGGTTCTCTCTCCTGTACGGAATGGCCGGAACCACCAGCATCCCAAAGATCGCCACATTCGCCATGGCCGACTTTGGCCCGGCAACCTTAGTGGCAGTGATCTTCGTGATAGCTGGCTTTGCCTTCAAGATGGCTCTGGTCCCATTCCATATGTGGGCTCCAGATACCTATGAGGGCGCACCGGCCCTGGTCTCTGCAATGCTTGCAGCCGGGTCCAAGAAGATGGGATTTGCAGCAGCCTTCAGGGTGCTCTTCGTGGCGCTCCTGGCACTGCGCACTGATTGGTACATTGCATTTGCCATACTGGCAGCAGTGACCATGACGCTGGGCAACGTAGTGGCCATCTGGCAGAACAACGTCAGAAGGATACTGGCCTACTCAAGCATAGCCCAGGCCGGATACATTGCCATAACCTTTGTAGTGGTCGGCGCAGCAGCTGATCTGCCCAACAGTGCCTACGTGGCTCAGACGGGCATAGCTGGAGGACTGCTGCTGATCCTGGGACACGCCCTCATGAAGACTGGAGCATTCATAGGCACAGCAGTTGTTGCCTACATGGTGCTCAAAGACGGCAAAGAGGGCAAGGATAACCCAGACGACATAAGCAACTATGCAGGTCTGGCTCGCAGGGCGCCCATAACTGCGTTCTGCATGCTGATCTTCATGTTCGCCCTGGCGGGCATTCCGCCAACGGCAGGATATGTCGGCAAGTTCGTGCTCTTTGGGTCGGCCATAAACGCCGGCCTTGTCTGGCTGGCAGTGCTGGCCATCCTCAACAGCGCTCTCTCGCTGTACTATTACCTGAGGATCATAGGCTACATGTACCTCAAGGAGCCCGTTGGTGCCAAGATCGCAGAGCCCAAAGGCTATGCAGCCGCTCTGATCCTGACTCTGATCGGAGTTGTGGGCATAGGCGTCTTCCCGCAGACCTTCATAAACTACGCAATGCAGGCAGCAGCAGTTTTGCTGCCTCATTAAACCTTTTTTAGATGCCTGCAGCTGTCATTTTAGCTTGTTTAGATAGCCAATATTTGATTCTGCTCTCCATATAATAAGCCAAGTAGCTCATTTCAGAGATCATTGAACCTGACGCTAATCGATCAGGCAAGTGGCAGTTGTTTTCTTAAAAAGGGCTCAAATCTATCTATTCGAACCATCATGGGGCTAGAAGGCGATATGATTGATAGACCAAGACAAGACTGCAGTGCTTCTGGTGGCTTATGGCACCCGCGACCCCGCTGCATACCAAACTTACCTCAACATCAAAGCAGCTTATGAGAACGAGTTCCAGAGCTGTGAGGTCTCCCTGGCCTTCACAGCAGGCGCACTTAGGAAGAAGATGGCCCAGGTGGCTGGCATTGCTATATATAATCCGTTTACAGCCCTTGCAGAGCTGCAGGACAGGGGCTATAGGAATATAGCAATACAATCTCTCCAGATAGTCCCTGGAAGCGAGTTCCACCATGTCTCAATCCTTGTTCAGTCTTTAAGAACCATATCAGGGCGGTTTGGCTTTGGCAGACTCGCCATGGGAATGCCGCTCCTCTCAGGCATAGGTGATTGCAGAAATGTGTCCAGAGCGCTCTCTTCCAATTTTGATAGAACAACCTCGATCGGAAAGGACGTGTACAGCCAAAGAGCCTCAGACGAAGCGGTGGTTCTGATGGGCCATGGTACAGGCCACCCTGCAGATAGCGCATACTGCCAGATGGCGCAGGTGCTGGGCCAAGATCATTCTCTGACATTTCTGGGCACCCTGGACGGATACCCTGGACGGGGCGAGGTTTTAGAGCAGCTCAGGGATTTAAAAGTCCGAAAGATAAGGCTGATGCCCTTCCTCCTTGTGGCAGGTGCACATGCCTTAAGTGACTTGGCCGGAGATGGACCAGGCTCTTGGAAGTCGGCCTTTGAAAAGGAGGGGTTTGATGTCGAGGTCTCTCTCCAGGGGCTGGGCGAGAATGAAGAGATAGTCAAGATATTCCTGGAGCATACCAGAGCTTCCATTGGCCAGCTCTAACCTATTTTATACCTCAATCAATATCCAAATCAAACCCAGATCCATTCAGACATGATGACTCTATCGACAGATAGATAAATCAGTCATTACTTTTAGCCTGATAATTCTTTGAAATTGAGGTCGCATACTCAGATATCTAAGCTGGCTATGGTTCTAGTGGGGGAATTATGAAGACGATTTGGCTATTATTGATCTTTGGAGCATTGGGACTGTCATGGCCCTTTACTGCATGGGGATCGAGCATATCATCGTATGATCAGGCAAATAATCCAGCATATAAAGAGGCGCTTACCTGGTACAGCCCTGATGAGCCAGTCGATGCCTACAGTCTCTCAGATGAGGGCGCCCGGGCAGGGCATGGCGGAAAGAATGATCTCTGGATAGTTGACTTTGGGGATAAGGAGAGGCGGACCTCGCTTGATATCCCCCCTGGGAACTGGGCCAGGCTTCGGCTGGAGCCTGCCGCCAGTGGGGATATTAATGTATATTGCCAGTATCCCACTGGCTCTACAGACCTGCTTATCGCGGATAAGGTAAGCAATGGACACAGCTACAATTTCTGGTACCATTCTGAGGCTATTGGAGACTATAAGGTATGGTATACAGTGGGGGATGGACTGGAGAGCAAACCAGTAGAGTTCAATGTCAGCGAGCAGTATGAATACAGTCTGACCAGAATGCCGTCAACCACAGCATCAGGCAGCATGGCGCCAAGCCCAATGATGGCTCGATCGAATTATGCTGCAGCTCCCGCCCAAAGCCCCGGCATCGGCTTCTCCACGGGAGGTGCCAAGGACATAGGCAACTTCAGAGAGAACATAAAGAACGGCTACCTGCCTCTTCCAACTGACATAACCTACGAGGGACTCTTCTATGATTACTTCTTCGACACCGGCAAGGCTGCAGAGTGCAATAAGCTCTTCTGCCCCTCATACAGCTATGCAGTGTCAATGGACCCATTCTCCAAGGAGCCTCAGTACTACCTCACAGTGGGCCTCAACTCGGGCATTACCGACTTCCAGAGAAAGAAGCTGAACCTGGTGGTGGTGCTGGACAACTCTGGCTCCATGGGCGAGTCCTTCAATAGGTATTATTACGACAATTTCGGAAACCAGGTGAACGTGAGCGAATCTGAGGGATCAGAAAAGAAAAAGATGGATATCGCAGACCAGGCCGTTGCTGACTTGCTTAGCCATCTCAAAGATGACGACCGCTTTGGGTTGGTCATATTCAGCGATAATGCTCTGATTGTCGATCCGCTCACAAGGGTTGGAGATAAAGACCTGTCCAGGCTCAAGGAGCACATCCAGGGAATCGCTGAGGACGGCTCCACCAATATGCAGGCCGGAATGAATAGGGGCACAAGGCTCTTTTCCAGGTATCTGGATGCAGATCCATCAGAGTATGAGAACAGGATGATCTTCCTAACGGATGCCATGCCCAATGTGGGCCAGACAGACGAGGACGATTTATCCAAGGTGCTTTTGGACAACTCAGGCAAGAAGATCTATACCACCTTTATAGGCATCGGCGTGGACTTCAACACAGAGCTTGCAGAGAGCATAACCAAGGTGAGAGGTGCCAACTACTACTCGGTCCATTCATCTGGTGAGTTCAAGGAGCGAATGGATGATGAGTTCGACTATATGGTCACGCCTCTGGTCTTTGACCTGAAGCTGAGCCTGGACGCTCCTGGATATGAGATTGAGAAGGTGTATGGGTCCCCGGAGGCAGACGAGGCAACAGGTGAGCTCATGAAGGTGAACACCCTCTTCCCGTCCAAGGCTGAAGAAGGCCAGGTCAAGGGAGGGGTGGTGCTGGTGAAGCTGAAGAAGGCTTCATCCAAGAGCGATATGGGCCAGAGCAGCATGAAGCTCAAGGTGAGCTATCAGGACAGGAACGGAGTGCCTGACAGCGATGAAGCAGAGCTGGACATGCTGGGAAAGGAGCCAGACTTTTACCAGAATACGGGAATACGCAAAGCAGTCCTCCTTACCAGGTATGCCGACCTTCTCAAGGACTGGGCCATAGATGAGAGAGCAGCCCATGATAAGGGCAGAAAGATCGTGCCCACAGTGACACTTGAACGCGGCATAGTGGTGCCCGTGATCCTTGGTGAGTGGGAGCGCCAATCAATGCCTCTTGTGGTCTCTGAGCCTTATCAGAAGCTCTTTGGCATGTTTGGCTCATACTTCGAAGATGAACGCAAGGCCATAGGAGATGATAGCCTCCAGCAAGAGCAGGTGCTTCTAGAGAAGCTGAGCAGGTTCCAGGGATAAGTTCAGGGCGGTTCCTGGTTCAAGCATAATGGGAGTTTAGAGGATTGGCCCAGATGCAAACCGATGCTGAAACGGAATATGCATCCGGGCCGATCCAATTTTGTAGCCTTTTTTATCGAGCCCTTGAGATATCAGCCGCAGAGCCTGAATTGATTCGATAATCTAATCCCAATATTTGCTGAACTCCGCGCTGTTCTTCATCTCAACCGTCTCGCCTGCTGTCCCTGTCCTGCCATGATCAATGTTCAGGTACAGCTTTTGCCCATCCTTCCAGTCTTAACCTTTCTGTTTATATTCCGCGCACTATCGCAATCGGGCATACTTCAATTTAAAAAAACCGGCAAGAGTATAGCGGTTTTATGGCATCCTCCCAGTCTCTATATCCTTGCATCGCCCCTCTTC
>DATMZB010000588.1:0-3436 GCA_035560655.1 Methanotrichaceae archaeon
AATGTCGAAAATTCCATGTGAATCTAGGGATTGTCCTACCACAACTAGGAAAATCTTTTTCAACTAATACGATTACTACGAAGATTATGAGCAGATTTAAGATCATTGTCACGGACGCTCTTAAAGCAGCCGCAATGCAGATATCTGTCTGGCATTGGGAGATGCGCATGATCGCTAGATATGGTTTGGATTGGGGATATAAGGAAAACTGGGAGTGGGCTTGAGGAAGAGCTGCAAATTGGGCCCAGCCTGCAGGAGGCTAAAGCCCGATTGCAAGATTGATCCTCATACCGCTGCTGGATCTATATTTCCTAGTGCTCGCCTCATGGAAGCCTAAGGAATTATTACCTTTTCTCTGCTTGAGGAGGGATTGCAGTCTCTAGCTCGATAACAGAGGTCGAAGAGTTGTTATCTTCAGGCTTGCATTCGATAGAATTTATGTAGATATGCACTCAGACTCCTGTCGCGATGAGGCATATATCTATTGATATTCGGTTCATTCATAATATTGCTTTGCACTCACATGCCAAACAAGTTGTTATAGAAATATATATTGCCAAAGGCATTGGCCTGATACCACACACGGCTCGTATCTGAGTTATAGAACCAGTTGTTATATATCCAGGCGCCCTTCTGAGGCACTCCCCGGATGACTATATTGCGGTAATACGTCTCCTTGAATGTGTTGTGGTCGATCTTTATGAGAGTTCCAGCTATGTTGGTTCCATCGCGTCTGTCATAGCCTCCATGAACATCGAAGCTGTGGCCGCTCCCATCGTGCTCGAGCACGGTATTGTACTCTGCTATGTAGCTGTTGCCAGGCGTCCCTCCTGCGGCTATGGCGTGGCGGTCGTAATCAAACAGATTGCCCTGTATGGTTGCAACTGCATCTCCGCCTCCAATGAAGATTCCATAGCCAATCTCGCCCTGGCAGTTATGGATATAGTTGTGATTGATCTTTGAGCTTATTGCACCATTGGCAAGTACTATTCCGGCATGCGGAAAGTTGTATATCTCACAGTTATCCACAGTAAACCCTGGGTATTTGGACCAGAGTCCTCTGGCAAAATCGGTCAGATCCCGTCCTCCATTGGGTCCCTGGAGTCGGATGCCAGATACCCGGACGTTGGCACCATTAGCCCAAAATATAGCGCTAGAATCTGACTTAATCTGGCCGCCTGGTGTCGTGATATATAGCAAAGCACCCTGTGAGCCGTCCTTACCCCTGCCGCTGGCCAAAGTCACGCCTGCGGGAATCAGGATGTTCTTGCTCCCTGTCAGGTCTATGCTGGCACCATCATCTATGTAAATAATCTGGCCTGATGTGGCCTTGCTAAGAGCGCTCAGCAATCCAGCTTTATCTCCCACCACATAGCTTGCATCCGATCTGGATATGACCTTCTTATACCCAACTCCGCCTCCTATGGGATTTCCAGTGGGGTTGGGCCAGGACCCATAAACCTCAGGCTGAGCCAGATACAGCGATCCGTCTGTGCCCCGGACAGCTACCTCTAGAAGGCCATCGCTATTTACAGCGGTGGGGTCTGAGGTAAGCCTGCCGCTTAGAGACCTCCAGCTTCCGTTGGCATTCTCCCAAAGAGCCCCATCTCCCCCGCGCACATAGACATGCACTATGCCATCGCTATCTACAACCGGGGCTGGTTTTCCACTGAAGAGGCTGCTGCCGTATCCGGGGGATATATATCCCCCAAGGCTGCTCCAGGTCGATGTGCCGCTTGCAGTATTGAGCGTATTTAGCACCAGGGACCCGTCACCCCCCCTAGCATAGGTGTAGATGACTCTCTTATCCGAGGAGGCCGCCAGTGGCTTGGCAACAGAGGTAATGGTGCCGCCCAGGTTGTGCCAGGTTCCATCTACGTTGTCCCATAGGGCGCCATCGCCGCCCCTGACAAAGGCGTGCAATCTTTTCTGCGAGTCATATACTGCTTGAGGCGCAGATTTTACAGACCCGCCTAGAGATCTCCAGCTGCCCTGGTCACTGAACCCGACCCCCTGGAAGATCTTCGTATCCAGGCTCTTCTGGACAAGATCGCCATCTTTGCCCTGGCAGACAAGGTTTAATGTGGTAGTTCCAGGAGCCAGAACTGCGCTTGGGGTGGAGCCAATATTTCCGCCCAGGTTGTACCAGGTGTTCTTCAAGGTAGAGGGGATCAGCACATTGTCAGCAACGGAATTATCCAGTTGCCGGGCAAGGACGTGAATCCGGCCTTTATCATCGCTGACTGCATAAGGATCTGAGGCTATCTTCCCTCCCAGTCCCATCCAGTCTCCGTCGAGGTTATCCCATAGGCCGTTATCTCCGCCTCTGGCAAAGATATGCCTCTGGCCAAGTGCATCTCTCATCATGAACGGATTGGAGCTGATGTAGCCTCCAAGATAGCTCCAGACCCAGGAACCTGGCACGGGCGTGACCTCGCTTGTGCTGCTCACCACATCGCCATCAAGCTTGGCATTGATAACCTGAAGGCTTTCTAAGCTGGCAGAGGCGGACATGCTGCCCTCAGCCATAATCTCTGATTTGGCAGAATAATTTCCTGAGCTTCCGCCACCAGATGCACTTGCATAGATCAGGGAGCTTCCCCTGGTACTTAAATCCTGGCTGACATCCACTAGGCCGGAGGCACTGGCGCTGATGCTGGATGAGAGGCTTTCGTTGGATGAGGTATAAGAGAAGGCATCAGACTCAGAAGATGCTGCCTTGGCTGCAACATAAGCTTTTGAGTCAAGGCTTTCAGCATCAAAAGAGCCCCAGGCCTGAGCCATGCCTGTGGCTGCTATTATGCCGCTAACTTTTCCTGCACCGTTCAGGCCGCCAGTGACCTTGATGCTGTTATCAGGCGACCCAGCTTCGCCATTAATATATCCTGCAGATGCCTCAATGCTCGATGATTGGATGGCGCTGAGCGCCGCCTCATTAGCTGATACCGCCTGTGAAGAGGAGATGGTGCCATCTATCGCCCCCGACCTCTGAGATGTTCCATTTAAGCCCGTCTTGCCGGATGCTCCTATTTCAGATACGCCTGAAGCAAACACGCTCTGGTCAAGTCTGGCCGAGGCTCGAGATACATAGGTGGACGCTGAGGATATCAGAGCGCCTGCTGAAGTTATATTGCTTGAGAGTACAGCCTTTCCATTGAATGTGGCATGAGTTATGCTGTTATTACCGCTGCCCGTCAGGTACCTGCTGCTGGAGATGACACCATCTCCAAGGGTTGCGCCATCGGCGAGGCCTGATGAGCTGTCCAGATCATAGCTTGTGCTCATGCTTGACTGGCCTTCATCGCTGCCAATCCCTATATTCAAAGAGAGGGCATTGGCAGCCGGAACTGTGAGAATAATCATCAGAGCGATATAGGCCGCATTCGTTGCCTGGTCCTCCTCTGCCGCTGCAATCCAAAATAAAGTCATTCTAACT
>DATMZB010000589.1:0-2230 GCA_035560655.1 Methanotrichaceae archaeon
GTTCCTAGCCAGGATCTTGTGCTGGTTTGATCTGCAAACGATTGTAGCCAGAGACACATAAAATCCTCGATCTATGGCTTGCTTCATTGTGGGCAGAGTCCCGCTGTAGCAGTGGAAGACTACTTTTTCTAAGTCCTTCACCATATCAAAGGCCTGCTGCTCAGTATCCCTTGCATGAATTACCAGAGGCAGATCCAGTGATCTGGCCAGGTCTATGACCTTTTGGAAGACCTCTACCTGCCGCTTCCTATCACGGGGATCGGCACACCTGTAGTAATCCAGGCCCGCCTCGCCGACGCCCACCGCCCTTCCAGCATTCTCCCTTATCTGATCCAGGATTGCCTGGACATCGGCGTCGCTCTTCCCCGGCAGGGAGTTGGGATTTAATCCCAAGGTGGGATAAATGAAATCATACTTCTCTGTGAGCTCCAGCGTGCTCTTGTTTGTGGCATAGTCTACGCCGGAGTTGATCATGCATACAACGCCAGAATCTCTGGCTCTGGCAATAACGGCTTCTCTATCTTTGTTGAAATGTTTGAAGTCGAGGTGACAGTGAGAATCTATCACCCCGCTCTTTAGTTCGCTCAACTTTGATATTCCTCCAAAAGCATTAACCTGTTGATGGCACTTATGAGGGCCTCTACAGAGGCCATTACTATGTCTTCTCTTGCAGACCTGGCGCTGACTTTGTGGCCTGCTGAATCCTCAACTCCTATGACTACCTCTGCCAGGGCATCAGAGCCTCCTGTTATTGCATCAATCCTGAAGTCGCGGAGGCGGATGGAGGTATCATTTCCAAGTATGCAGCGCACGGCCTTTACTGCAGCATCCACTGGCCCCACGCCTACTTTGGCCAGAACTCTCTCCTCTCCTCTGACCATAGCCCTGACTGTAGCTGTGGGAGTAATGATGTTTCCAGTCATGACAGAGAGCTCTTTTAACACTATGGCCTGCTTGCCCTTGGCAACCTCGCCTATGACCACGTCTGCTATGGTCTGAAGGTCGGCATCCGAGACCTGCTTGCCCTTATCTCCTAGCTCCTTAATCCTTGAGAGGATATCGTAGAGCTGCTCCTCAGTTGGGACATAGCCCGATTCCTCAAGAGCCTGGCGGACTGCATGTTTGCCTGTGTGCTTGCCAAGGACTATGCGCCTCTTATGTCCTACCATCTCTGGAGTCATTATGCCAGGCTCGAATGTGCTGGAGTTCTGAATTACGCCATGGCTGTGGATCCCGCTCTCGTGAGAGAATGCGTTCTCACCAACTACGGGCGCTGTTATTGGTATCTTGACCTCTGCCAGCCTCTCCACAAGCTTGGCAGTCTCAACCAGGTACTCGGTCTTTATTGATGTCTCAGCTCCGAAGATAGAGGTGAGAGCCATAACCGTCTCTGCCAGGTTGGCATTGCCGGCCCTCTCTCCGAGCCCATTGACTGTCACCTGCACCTCTCTTGCGCCTGCCTCGACTGCAGATAAGCTGTTGGCTACAGCCAGGCCGAAGTCGTTGTGGCAGTGCACATCCACGACCATATTTCTGGTGTTATCGCAGATCCCCTTGACCAGCCAGTAGAAAGAGGACGGAGCAGAGACGCCCACAGTATCCGGTATGTTGATGATATCGCAGCCCACTGCCTCAACTGCTCCAAAGATCTCTTTTAAGAACTGAGGAGAAGTCCTTGTGGCATCCATTGCCGAGAAGAGGCATGGCAGCCCGTGGTCCTTCACATGCTGCACAGCCTGCGCAGCACCTGCAACTATCTCAGGCTTGCTCTTCTTTATTGTGTGGGCTATCTGGATATCGGATGTGGATACAAAGACATGAACAAGGTCCACATCGGCATCAAGTGCTGCATCAATATCCTTTGTGATGATCCTGGCAAGTCCGCATACCTTCGAAGAAAGGCCCTCACCGGCTATTGCCTTGACGCTCTCAAACTCGCCCTTTGAGGATACTGGAAAACCGGCCTCGATGACATTGACGCCGAGGCGATCGAGCTGCCTTGCAATTATGAGCTTCTCATCCGGCGTGAGAGAGACTCCCGGAGTCTGCTCTCCATCCCGGAGGGTGGTATCAAAAACTCTGACGCTTTGACCGCGGAGTGATGCGGGTCTATAGAAAATGATCCCTCTGTGAGGATTCTTGAGTCATAGTGCAAAAGAGACCATGCCGCCCTATAAAACTTTTGCCAATCATGCTCTAAATCAGGCCCCGGCCATTTGGAGGTTGGAGT
>DATMZB010000590.1:0-4551 GCA_035560655.1 Methanotrichaceae archaeon
GACTAAAAGCGATGAGAAGTACCTGATCTGCAATGCAGACGAGGGCGACCCAGGAGCTTTCATGGACAGGTCGGTGCTCGAGGGCGACCCCCACTCAGTCCTGGAGGGCATGGTCATAGCTGCATATGCCATGGGATCCACAAGAGGCTACATCTACTGCCGTGCCGAGTATCCCCTGGCACTGAGGAGGCTCAAGATCGCACTTGACCAGGCAAGAGAGAAGGGTCTGCTTGGAAGGAACATCCTCGGCACCGGGCTTGATTTTGATATAACCATAAAGGAGGGTGCAGGAGCCTTTGTATGCGGCGAGGAGACTGCACTCATGGCGTCCATTGAGGGCAGAAGGGGAATGCCCAGGACCAGGCCGCCTTTCCCTGCAAACGCCGGCCTCTGGTCCAAGCCCACAAACATAAACAATGTGGAGACGCTGGCCAACCTGCCCATGATACTTGAGAAGGGCGGTGCCTGGTACACATCATTTGGCACTGGCAGGTCCAGGGGCACAAAGACCCTGGCACTGGCAGGAGCCGTCAGGCGCACAGGCCTCATAGAGGTGCCCATGTCCCTCACATTGAGGGAGATAATATTCGAGATAGGGGGAGGGATCGTGGGAGACAAAGCCTGCAAGGGCGTGCTCACAGGCGGCCCATCAGGAGGATGCATACCGGCCTCTCGCCTGGACCTTCCAGTAGATTATGAAGCCCTAACTGAGGCGGGGTCCATCATGGGGTCAGGGTCCATGATCATCATAGACCAGGACACATGCATAGTCGATCTGGCAAGGTTCTTCCTGACATTCACACAAAGAGAGTCCTGCGGCAAATGCACGCCATGCAGGATAGGCACCAGGCAGATGCTGAATATCCTTGAGAAGATAACCAGCGGCGAGGCCGAGCTTTCGGACATAGAGAAGCTGGAGAACCTTGCAAAGGCTGTCAGGAGCGGGGCGCTCTGCGGCCTTGGAGCCGGAGCGCCAAACCCTGTTCTGACCAGCCTAAGATACTTCAGAGATGAGTTCATTGAGCACATCTCCAACCACAGGTGCCCATCTCTTTCATGCCGCAGGCTGATCTCATTCAATATAGACCCCGAGAGATGCAAAGGCTGCGGCTTATGCCTGGACGCCTGCCCGGCAGGCGCCATATCAGGCAAACGCAAGTCACCTCAAGTAATTGATCAGGCGAGGTGCATAAGGTGCGGGTCATGCATGGATGCCTGCCCTGAGAAGTTCAGAGCCATAAATAGGAGATCCCCTCCTGAGGAGGTGAAGGTAGAATGCATCTCAAGATCGATGGCATAGAGGTTGATGTCGCGCCCGGGACAATGGTCAAGGATGCTGCAAAAAAGGCAGGCATAAAGATTCCTGGATTATGCGACCATCCTGAGCTTGAGCCCTATGGAGGGTGCAGGCTCTGCCTGGTGGAGATAGACGGGATGAGGGGAACCCCCTCGTCATGTACCCTGCCTGCATCTGAGGGCATGGTGGTGCGTACCAGCACGCCTGCACTCTCCGGCCTGAGAAAGGCCATACTAGAGATGCTCCTCTCAGAGCATCCCTGCATATGCATCAACTGCGAGAGGGCTGGAAGGTGCGATGAGATCAGGATGTCTTTAAGAAAAGTCCCACAGACCATGGGATGCAGGTACTGTACCAGGGATAAATGGTGCGAGCTCCAGGAAACTATTGAGCTTGTGGGACTCGAGAAGGCCAGCCTGCCCCACCTTGGAGAGACAAAAGAATTGGTGGCAAGCCCCTTCTTCGACCGCGACCCAAACCTTTGCATACTCTGCGGCAGGTGCGTCCGCGCCTGCGAGAGCAGGGGAGTTGGGGCCATATCTTTTGTATTCAGGGGATTTGATGCAGGCATTGGAACTTCCTTTGGCGAGCCTCTGGAGGACTCAGGGTGCATGTTTTGCGGTGCCTGCGTGGACGTCTGCCCCACAGGCGCCCTTGTCGAACGCGGCAACCGCTGGGCCGGTCCTGCAGAGGCCGTGGTTGAGAGCACCTGCCCCTACTGCGGTGCCAACTGCAAGATAGGCCTGGAGGTGAGCAGGGGCAGGGTGATAAGAGTCCGGCCTGCAGGGAGCAAGCTATGCGCTCGGGGCAGGTTCGGCGCCGAGTTCGTGCACCACCTGGACCGTCTCAAGGAACCACTTGTCAGGAGGAACGGCCGCCTGGTTGAGGTGGGCTTTGAGGTGGCCTTGAAAGAAGCAGCCTGCAGGCTTGGGAAGCATAAAGGCCAGGAGTTTGCGCTCATAGCCTCGGGATGCTGCACCAACGAGTCTCTTCGTACCATGGCCAGGTTCGCCAGGGAAGTAATGCTGAGTGATAACCTCTATGCTGCTGACGTAGAGGAAGGGCCCGGGATGACCGAGGACCTGGATACTTATAGCGCAGTCCTTGTGATGGGCGATATAGCGGATGTGAGCCCTGCTCATGAGCTGGCCTTGAGGATGGGAAAGGGGATCAGCCTGGCCGTGGTGAGCTCCATAAGGAGCAGGCTCTCGGACAAGGCTTCGATCTGGATACGGCCTTTGCCCGGGCACGAGTCCATGGCACTATCCGCCATATCCATGGCCATGGAAGGAAAAGGAATTTCGGGCATGGAGAAGTACGGGATCGATCCAGCGCTGGTTTCCAAAGCCGCCGGTCTGCTCTCTGGAAAGAGGCCTCTGATAATTCTTAAGCCGGGCCCGTCAGCAGATGCGCTCGAGGCTGCAGACGAACTGGTCCGGGCCTCTGGCGGAAGGCTTGCAGTGCTTAGGAGCCGCTGCAACACTCAGGGAGCCATCGACCTCGGGTTCAAGCCGCTCAGGGATGAGGCACTGGTGGGATTGAAGTCAGCTTACATAATAGGAGACAACCCGCTCAGAGCCCGACCCGACCTGAAAGAGGTCCTATCCGGGCTTGATCTGCTCATAGTCCAGGACCTGTTTTTGACAGAGACCGCTGAGGTTGCAGATGTGGTCCTTCCTGCAGCCAGCTTTGCAGAGGTTGATGGCACCTATACAGGCTCATCTGGAAAGATGATGCCAGTCAGGAAGGCCATACCTGCCATGGGCAGGCCTGACTGGCAGATCGTCTCAGACCTGGCAAGGGAGATGGGGGCGAGCAGCCTGGAAGATGGCTGCTCTGAGTGCAAGCCTCCACTTATCCATTCCGGGCAGAAGGAGATCTCCCAAGATGAGGAAGGATATCCATTCATTCTTGTTGAGGGCACATGCCTTTACGACTTCGGCTGCGGGACCAGGACGTCCAGGGTCTCTGATATGAGGTACCTGGTCAGCACCGGGGGGAGAGAGGTTGAGATCAGCAGTCGGGATGCTGAAGCTTTAGGCATCACAGGCGGCCAGCGCCTGGCAGTTGAGTCAATGAATGGAGAGCTGGAGGCACTGGCCAGGATATCAAGGAGGGTCCCGGAAGGGGTCCTGCGCATGAACAGGGACCCTGGCCTGAGAGCTGTCATGCCGCCAGGCACGGGACACATCAGGGTGAGGTTGAGGTCCGATGTATGAGATAGTGGACAAAGAGAGGCTGGGACCGGGGCTGATCCTCATCAAGGTCTCAGCTCCAAAGATGGCCAGGAAGGCCAGGCCGGGCCAGTTTGCCATAGTCAGGGCAGATGAGCAAAGCGAGCGCATACCGCTCAGCATCGCGGGCTGGGACGACGAGACGGTCTCCATGGTCTTCCAGGAGATTGGGACATCGACAAGGAAGCTTGGAGCCCTGAATAAGGGCGATATGATATTGAACCTGGCAGGTCCTCTGGGCGAGCCATCGAAGATTGAGAACTATGGGACGGTAGTTGTGGCCAGCGGGTGCTTTGGCACTGGTCCCGGCTATGTCCTGGCCAGGGCTCTCAAGGAGGCCGGATGCCGGGTGATATACATAATCGAGGCCAGGAACAGGGATTACCTCTTCTGGCTGGACAGGCTTAGAGATTTATCAGACAGGCTCGTGGTCACATGCGGCGACGGAAGCGCTGAGGCCTGCTCTGCCAATGGGCCCCTGGACCAGGTGCTCAAAGATGAGAAGGTCAACAGGGTCTATTGCATTGGCTGCACATTCATGATGATGGAGCTTTCAGGCATTGCCAGGCCGTATGGCGTTGAGACAAGGGTCAGCCTGCTTCCGGTGATGGTTGACGGGACTGGCATGTGCGGAGCCTGCAGGTGCAATGTGGGCGGAGAGATCAAGTTCGGATGCATCGACGGCCCTGAGTTCGACGGCCAAAAAGTTGATTGGCGCCTTCTTATAGAGCGGTCCAGAAGCTATCTGGACGACGAGATGCAGTCTTTAGACCTTTGGGATAGGGAGAACTGGCACAAGGCAGCCCAATACAGACCTGCAGCCTAAAAACGGCGGTCAAGATGACAGTGGAGCTAGCCTAGTTCACAGACTGCTATCTGGCACTGCCATGTAGCATCCTGGAATAATCGCTGGGATGGCATGCGAGGATGCCGATATCGAGACCACTTCGCGCGCAAAATGCCATTCACTGTGGCTGGTTAGCTCAGGTTATGTTTATTCTAAGATAGCAGCAGACGTAC
>DATMZB010000591.1:0-2285 GCA_035560655.1 Methanotrichaceae archaeon
CTCGATGACAGTGTAAAGACACCTATCGGAACATTGATGCTCTGGGTTCCCGTCCTGGAGTCCTTGAAGCTTCCAGGGCCGTATACCGAGGATGACGAGCTTATGGCCATGGTTATAGACGGGTCTCCACCATAGCTGTTAAGAGAGCTCTCTCCCGAGATCTGGCCAGTGCTGTCTCCAGAAGCGCTCCAGCCGCCGGTCATCTCGACCTTGCCATAGGCAAGGCCCACCAGCAGGCAGAAGGATAACATTAACATGAAAGTTTTGGATTTCACTTAAACCCTCTCCCATTTAAGGCCTGTAATGACAAGGCAATATTTCAGGACTGCGCTAGAGAAGGTAGCTAAGTTGAAGATCGTCCAAAAAAGGAGAATTTAAGCCTTCTATAAGGCTTAAATCACACTTATGCTGCGCCAGTGAACCCTATCGACGAGCGGAAGATGGTATCGACCGATCTGGATGTAGCATCTGCACCGCTTATTGTGGTCGGGCCGCTGGTCTGGCCAGTCGCCAATGTAGCTGGTGATACTGTGTAGATCGGAGTAGCCACAAACGGCGTAAGACCGGATGCAGACTCTGCATGAATCCTCGGATCAGAGCCCTCTATCCATGACCAGATGTTGACCTCGCTGATATCATCAGCTATCAGAGTGGAGCTTGATGTGAATCCAGCAATTGTATCTCTGGCATGTGTTGCAGTTCCGTCGATGTTCAACGCCGTCAGGTAGCTGCCTGTGGCATCATCAGAGGTGCCGGTCGGCGAGAAATTTGGGCCGACTGTCTTGACCACTGAGTTCGGGTTGCCAGCTGGATCGGCATTGCCAGCTATAACCACTGAGCCTGTAGATACAGATGCAGCACCTGCAGAAGTGGCAGTCATAGTGCTGGCGATGGTGAAGTCTGCGGCAGACTGAGGTGTAGCGCCGGTCAGGCGGGTTACCAGGTGTGCTCCGGACCCCATGAATATGGTATCCAGGCTTGCAGAAGCGATAGTTATGGGGCTTGCCCCCGGAGCTGATGCTGTATCAGAGATGGCAGAGAGCGCGCCATTATCTATGAATGAAGCGCCATATGCCACATTGGCATCCTCAAGGGTCCTGGTGGCGCCTGCTGATGTGTAGGACTCTGTATTGGCTGAGCTGGTCTGGGATGTACCGCCAGAAGTGGTGACGGTTCCCATAGATAACAATAGGGCTGATGCCGTCCTGGTGCCTATGCCGCTGGACCACAGGCTTATACCAACGGGCAATCCTCTCTCGGTTGTTGGCCTATTTGCACCTGCTTCTAAGTATGTGTTCAAAGGCATAATCAAAACCGGGTTTGTAGCAAAGGTCCCTGGTGTAATGGAATCTCCGAGCTTGTAGGTAATAGCGTTTCCAGACAGATCACCTGTTGCAGAGGACGCAGTATTGCCGAACCTGCCTGGAGTTCCTGTCAGTGCATAGAACCCAGATCCTGAAGTATCTCCCGCCACAATGCCACTGATATCGCTCACTGCACTCAATGCGTTTCTGCCTGATGTCAGATAGAGGTACTCGAAGCTCTGTGAAGAGGTTGCCTCACTGCCGGTGAGTACTGATGAAGCCGATGAGGCTGTGCCCTTCCATGCTATGCCCGTAACTGATCCGCCGTAATTGTTAGCGGCACTGACTGCTGCCGAGCCGACCACAGTTCCGGTCGCATCAATCTGGCCGGTGCTCATCATGGCATCATGGGTCGCAGATCCGGTTGCAGCCGCCTGTGCAGTTCCTGTTCCTGAATGCTGGACATAGGCCACGAGCTGAGAGTTGCCGCTGACTTCACCCATGGTAGGGCCTGCAACATCACGGGCAGAGGAGAGCGATGAGATCTCAGAGAACGCCTCTGCAGACCCCAGGACGCCAGTCTTTGAGGCCTTTGCTATTACAGTCGACTCTCCGTAGGTTGAATTGAGAAGGTAATTATCATCTGCACCGGCAAACGTTCTCGTCTCTGTCCTGGCAGGCACTGTTCTCTCTGAATCTGCGGAGTTGTTGCCGTCAGTTCCAGGAGGGACGTAAGCATGCGCCCACACGCCGGAGTACAGCCCAAGCCCATTGGCAGTAATTTCTTCTGCAAATATGTCGCCATGAGCAAAGGCGGTTCCGGTAACCGTGGTCGTACCCGTCGCTGCCAGATGGACGGCCCCAGCCGTCGATACCATTGCAGCTACTGCGATGAATATCAACGGAATTAGATGATTTCTTGGAGTTTTCATATACATCCTCACTCCCTGCATTGCTCGTTATAAACACGGATTTGCATTC
>DATMZB010000592.1:0-2296 GCA_035560655.1 Methanotrichaceae archaeon
GATCAGCAGTATCATATTTCTTAGCGGATTTAAAGCCTCGAAAGATGAGCATTAGCGAGAGCATATTTGCCTCATATTTCTCAGCCTAAAAGGGATAACTGCTTATATATTGTGGCAACATGCAGGATACAATATATGCCCGGGATCTTTTACCCGGCGAGATCAAAAGATATGGGAGAAGGAGGGATAGAATTAACTAGAATATTGAAAGAGCATCGGTCTAACTTAAAGCTTAGTCTGCTCTGCACAGCTTTATTTTTATCATTAACCTTTGCTGCGTTTTCATGCCTGACAATGGCATCAGAACCGCAGCTGGCGCAACCAAAGCCGCTGGATACTGCCGATATGAACCTGTCAGCACGACCAGGAGACGATTTTTACGAGTACGCCAACGGAGGATGGATCAAGAGCCATCCGGTGCCTCAGACAAAATCCAGCTACGATAACTATGTGGCCCTTGTGGACAGGAACACCGCGCTCCTGCATATGCTTGTGGAAAAGGCCGCCAACAATACCACATTAAAAGAGGGCAGCAACCTCAAAAAGATCGCCGACCTCTATGCAATGGGCATGGACACCGCCACTATAGAGAGACAGGGCACAGGCTCAATTAGGGAGGAGCTGGACCTCATAGATAATATCTCGAGGCCGGAGGATGTCCAATCGGTCTCCACTCATATGCTCAAGATGGCCATAAATCCGCTCTTCTTCTTCTATGCAGACGCCGACAAGAAGAACAGCAAAATGATGATAGCCACACTATCCCAGGGAGGGCTTGGGCTTCCTGAGAGGGATTACTACTTCAGGCAGGACAACGAATCTGCCAGGACCAGGGAGCTGTACCGGCACCACATCTATAATTATTCCATCCTCCTGGGAGAGAGCCCTGAAAAAGCCGAGCAAGACTCCAGGACTGTCATGAGGATGGAGACCAGGCTTGCAAATGCCTCCTCCACAAGCGTAGACAACCGGGACGAGGAGAAGACCTACAATAAGATGTCCATCCAGGAGCTGCAGTCCTTCGCGCCCGGGATCGACTGGGAGCAGTTCGCCTCTGATCTTGGCAGGCCGGATATGAAGGAGATTGTAATAAGAAACCCGGCCTTTGTAAAAGAGCTGAGCTCAATGGTCCAGGACGAGAATGCAAGCGACTGGAAGGTCTTCCTGCGCTGGAAGCTGATTGCAGCCACTGCCTACTACCTGAGCTCCGACTTTGAGAGAGAGGCCTTCGACTACCCGAACATGAAGCTTTATGGACAAAAGCAGATAGAGCCTCGATGGAAGCTGATCACTACCAGGCTCAGCTTGGCCTTTGGAGAAGCCATGGGAAGGGCCTATGTAGAGGAGTATTTTGACCAGAAGTCCAAGTCAAGGATGCAGGAGATGGCTGCAAACCTCAAGGTGGCCTTGAAGTACAGGATACAGAACCTGACCTGGATGGATAATTCTACAAAGGCCAAAGCCCTGGAGAAGCTGGACGCCATGCAGATAGAGGTCGGATACCCTGACAAGTGGAGAGATTACTCGGGGCTGGAGATAAAGAACGACTCCTATGTCATGAACACATTCAGGGGAAAGAGCTTCGAGTTCTATCACGGCAACTATGGAGTGGACAAGATCGGAAAGCCCGTGGACCGCACTGCATGGGACTACCTGGCCTGGGATGCGAACGCTGGAAGCAACCCGCAGACGAATGTGATCTTCTTCCCTGCGGGGATACTTCAGCCGCCCTTCTTCAATGAGGATGCCGACGATGCCGTCAACTACGGGGCCATAGGCTCTGTGATCGGTCACGAGATGATACATGGATTCGACGACCGGGGCAGCAAGTACGATGCAAACGGAAACATGACAGACTGGTGGACCCGGAATGACAGCCAAAGGTTCAATGAGAGCACTCAGGCCCTGGTTGAGGAGTACAACGAATTTGAGGCACTTCCCGGCCTGTATATCAAAGGCAACCTGACCATTGGAGAAAACATCGCAGACCTGGCAGGGCTCGCACTGGCCTATGATGCGTACAGGCTCAGCCAGAGATCTGAGCCCGAGAAGATAGACGGTCTCACAGGAGACCAGAGGTTCTTTTTGAGCTTTGCCCAGTCATTCAGGCAGTCGGTCACTGATGAGAAGCTGAGAACGCAGGTGCTGACAGATCCCCATTCACCCAGGAGGTTCAGGGTCGATGGCGTTGTGTACAACGTGCCTGAGTTCTACATGGCATTTCCAGAGGTGAGGCCAGGAGACAGAATGAACAGGCCAGAGGATGAGAGGATCGTCATCTGGTAGGATGCTCCAT
>DATMZB010000593.1:0-8658 GCA_035560655.1 Methanotrichaceae archaeon
CTATAAATATGACTTAAAAACGGGCGGCAAGCCTTAAGAATGGGATCTATGCGATCAGATATCGCTGGCCAAAGCCCATAGTGTACGTTTGGATCTGTATGCAGTATGCCTTGGATATGTGCAGGTATTAAGAAAGAAGCCGCCGATGGGATTCGAACCCATGAACTGCTGATCTATCGGGCTTCCTGCATCTCTGCATTATGCCTTACGAATCAGCCGCTTTAACCGGGCTAAGCCACGGCGGCGCATTCAATCCAACGCTGCCATAAATTTAAGGATTGCGATCAATTCTGGCAGCTCTGGCCTGGGGCAGAAGACTGCTTTTTCACCTCTGCAGCAAGCTCAGGCAGGAACGTCCCAATATCAGTCACCAGGCCTATTGCCTGGGCAGTGCCCCGGTCCATGAGCTTTGTCACTGTGGAGGGGTTGATGTCTATGCATATGGTCTTGACGAATGAGGGCAGGAGGTTGCCGCTTGCAATTGAGTGAAGCATTGTGGCCATCATTATTGTCATGTCCACTCCTCTGAGGGCTTTGTCCATTGCCTCCTTGGCCATGACTGTATCGGTTATAACCTCGGGCAGAGGCCCGTCGTCGCGTATGGACCCTGCAAGTATGAAGGGGGTCCCCCTTTTAATGCACTCATAGATTATTCCGCCTTTGAGCTTTCCCTCGTCTATGGCATTCTTTATTGAGCCGCTGGCCATGATCTCGCTTATGGCATAGAGGTGGTTCCTGTGACCTCCGGATGTGGCGTTTCCTGCGCAGTCCATCCCCAGGCTCGTGCCAAAGAGCTGGCGCTCTATGTCGTGAACCGCCAGGGCATTTCCGGCCAGGAGGACGTCTACATATCCCTCTCTTATCAGCTGTGCTAAAGCCGGTCCCCCGCCTGTGTGAATCACAGCCGGCCCGCAGACTACTGCTATCTTTCCGCCGGACCGCTTTGTCCTTATGATCTCTGCTGCCAGCTGTCTGACGGTCTCGCAGCTGGGCCGCTCAGAGGAGACCTCGTTGTTCATGAACCCGAATATGGTCTTCTCCCTGGGCCTCTCGGGGTGAATCACTTTCACTCCGGATGTTCCAATCACGACTCTGTCGCCCTGCTTTATGTGGGACATGAGTGTGCACTTGGCCCTGCCGTCTTCAGTCATCACTATGGGGCAGTCCATGTGGCTGTCCTCGACCTCTATCCAGGACCCGCCATAGCGCACGAATGTGGGGTGGTTGGTGGTGGTGTAAAAACCCCTTGGGATCACCTTATCTCTGGGGGCAATGGCGAGCTTAGCATCCTCCATCTGGGAGAGCCTGGCGCCCAGGGAATGAAGCTCAAGCATTATCCTGTCCAGGTGCTGCTCATCGTCGGCGGTGATTGTGACCTGAGCATAGCTAGGATCGTTCTTCTTCTGGCCCACGACCAGGGACTTTATCTCGAACTCGCCGCCCATGTCCATTATCTTGTCCAGGGCCTTGGTTAAGATCTGCGAGTCTATCAGATGACCTTCCAGCTCTATATCGCAAATTTCACTCATAATTCAGTGACCAGCCGTTTGAGTTGAAAGAGGGACTCATGCCCTCACCACATCTCACCCTCTAGGAGTGCCTGGGTCTTATCATTTGTGCTCATGACGAGCTTTGTTATGCGGATCAGGTAACCTTCATCGCAGGGCTCGGGCTGGTCGAAGATCGCCTTCATGCCCATGCGCCTCAGGTGGTACTCGAAATCCCTGGCTGTCTGGATGCTCTTGACCCTGATTGAGACCTGCTCTACGATCTGCTCTCCGTTCATCCTCTTCTTTATGGTCTCTGCCATTGGTCCTATGATGCTCTCTCCAAGACGCAGCGACCTCTTATGCATCTCCTCATCAGACTCGTTCCACTCGACGCTCTGGAACCCCTCGCGAACGGCTCTTGAGACAAAAAAGTCCAGAGCATAGTCGTTGTAGTACCTGAATGCCGACTCCAGATCAGTGCAGTTGCTCTCTGAGCAGGTATATTTTATAGGTGGCAAAAAATTGTCAGGGTCCTTCATGACCACTCCCTCTCTCCTGCGCCGTCCGAGCTGCTTTATTATCTCCACTATCTCCTGGTATGCCCTGTCCTTCCTAAAGTCGCCCAGGAGGGGTGTGCACTTGATCCCGTAATCTTCTGCTATCTTGTGAGTGGCATAAACTCCAAGGGATGATCTGAAGTTCTTCTTTGAGGTATCAAAGAGGTAGAAGTCTATGGAGTCTGTGGGGTAGATATCCTTTGGCACATAGGGGTTCTCAGGCCCCACCATCTCTCCGCAGAGCACCAGTTCTGGTTGATCTTCAAAGATCTGTGCCGGGATTAAATCCCTGACGGCCTCAGTAGAGTACGGGCATATGAAACCGCCCCTGGTCAGGGCTATGATCTCTCCGTTAATGCTCACCACACGGACGTTATAGCCGTTCATCTTCTCCTCCACAGCCACCCTGTCCTTGAAGTGCCTCTGGATGGCGGGGCGCAGCATCAAGGCCCTCCTTATCTTCTGGTAGCCGTAGACGATCTCGCCGTTCTCAAAAATAGCAGTCCCGGCCTCGATGCCTGAGGCGGCCTTATCAAACCTCAGCAACCGGGGCTCGGGCCAGCTGGAGGACCTCACTATGCTGCTTTGAAGGTCCTCCAGCCTCCCTGGAGTGATTCCCAAACGGTTCGCGACTCTCTGTAAGTTCATCTCTGGATGTTCATCTGGCTCTGACCAGGTAATCTATGAGAGACCTCCTGGTGATCACACCCACCAGCTCGTCCTTCTCGTTTAGCACCGGCAGGCCGCCCCTGTTATCTGCGAGTATCATATTCTTCACATCATCCAGGGGGGTGTCTGTGCGCACTGAGTCAACTGAATGGGTCATCACATCCGAGACCAGCAGGTTGGACATCCTGGCGTTCTGCTTGCTTGCAGTGTCGTTTAAGTCGCGGAAGGCTTTCATGGAGTTAGCGATGTCCCTTTCTGTGAGAATGCCAACCAGCCTGCCGCAGTCCACCACAGGAAGCCTGCCCACGTCCCTGTCCAGCATCATCCTCCGGGCATGAGCCAGCCTCTCATTGGGGTTGACTGTGAGCGGGACCCTCATGGCATCGCTGGCCTGGCCGTTGAACCTGATTGCAGAGAGGATCTCTCTTGGCCTCACCCAGCCCAGGATCTTGTCTCCTTCCATCACTGCAAGGATTCCGGTCTTTTGCAGCAGCATCGTGGCGTCGTCCACGTTCATGTCTGGAAGGACCTTGATGACCGCATCCATTGTGGCCGAAGCCACGTGCAATGAGGTAGCGGGCATGCCCAGGCTCTTTCTGGTTCCAAGGGTCCTGGCTATCTGCCTCATGGTGATTATGCCGCCGAGCTTGCCCTTGTTTGTCACCAGAAGCCTTCGAAGTCCCTGCTTCTCCATTATGTCCAGGGCATGGGCTATTCTCTCAGACTTGTCTATGGTCACCGGCTCTGTCATTATGTCCTTAATCTGCATACATCACCACTTCCCAACCTCAGCCACTATCTCGTCAGTGGAGAAGAATCCTACCAGGGTATCGCTCTCTAACACGGGCATGCCGCATATCTTATTATCTACGAGCATCTTTGCTGCGTCCCTGGCCAGGGTCTGTGCAGGTATGGTCATTATAGGAGACGTCATTATGTCCTCTGCCACCAGGGGCATCTCTTTGACGTACCTGTACTGCTTCCTGCCTGCAGTGCTCTCCTTCCTGGTCATCTTGATGTTCTTTGTCTCCATCTGATCGTTGGCATCCATGATTCCTGAGAAGGTCAGGCCTGAACGGGTAATAATCCCAACAGGGGTCATATTGTCCTCGTAGACCACTGCTCTGCCCTTCCCCTGGAGGTTCATCTCCTCTATCACATGGGCTATGGTGTGGTGCCTATGGACGTTTATCAGGCCCTCAGACATCAGGTCGCCCACAGTGGCCTTTGTATCCTGCTCTGAGAAGTACTTCAGCATGTCGCGAGAGGAGATCATGCCTGCGATCGAGCCGTCCTTCTCAACTGGCAGGCCTGAGATCTCGTTCTCGTTCATGAGCACTGCAGCCTGGGCCATAGTGGCATCTGGATAGATGGTGATCGGGTTCTCTGTCATGACCAGCTGTATGGGTATCAGGTCTATGGGCCTTCTGCGCCACTCCGGAGCCGCCTGGCAGAGCCGGTTGGATATGTCGTACTTGGTGACTATGCCCACAAGCTTGTCTTTATCCATCACAGGCAGCCTTCCCACGTCGTACTTGAACATCAGGTTCCGGGCTCTCTGGATGGGCTCATTCCTCTCTATGATGTACACTGGAGTTCGCATGTACTCTTTGACTGCCTTCATGGCCGGCTTCATGATATGACCCCTCTGTTCTCGTGAAGCGCTCTCACAAAGTCGCGTTCTGTAATTATTCCAGACAGGGCTCCCCGGTCCATTATGGGCAGGGCTCCTATCTCATTATCAGTCATCATCTGTGCAGCCTCGCCAAGGTCGGCGCCCTTATCTATGGAGACCAGGCCTTTCCTTATCAGTGACTTTATGGGCTCGTTCATGACCTCTCTGATGTCTCCGGTCACCACCTTCTCAAAGGCCTCGCCGCTGGCCAGGTACCTCATGACATCAGATGCGGTGATCAGGCCGATCATCACCCCATCCTGGAAGATGGGCATGCGCCTGAAGCCCTTCTGGATGATCATCCTCGTCATCTTATCCAGGGACGTCTGGGCCGGGGCCGTGACCACATTGGGGCTCATATACTTCTCTACGGAGATGCCCGCGTCCACGCCCGAGAGGAGCCTGGTGAAGTCCTCCTCTGTGACTATGGCCCGGATGTGGGTCTCATCATCAACTATGGGCAGCCCGCCCACATTCTTCTCATACATCAGCTTTAAGGCATCATCCAGGGACGATTTGTCTCCGATATAGGTCAGCTTTGTGGACATGATCTCGCTTATGTCCGCGTTAATAGCCACAAAGATATTGTTCTTGAACTTCTCTGAGAGCAGGTTGTGCCTCAGACCGCCTCCAAGGAAGTCCACCACATCCACGCTTGTCACAAATCCTATGAGCCTCTTGGTCCCTGCATCAGCTATGGGCAGCCTGGAAATTCCATAGTAAGTCATGGTCTTTATGGCGCTCATTATGGTCGTGGTCGGCGGAGCGCTGATCACAGCTGGAGTGGCTATGTTCACTATCTCGCCTGTGCGTTTGGCTACCCTTGAGTCGAACTGGAGCGGTCCTCTATCCATGACCCCTGGTGGCATGGGTATTCTATCCATTCTCTGGGGAAGTCTTACATCCTGATTGGCTGGCCCTTTTTTCATCTTCTATCACCAAGGTAGCTTTTGATCAGATCGTATCTATCCACAATTCCTACCAGCTTTCCATTATCCACCACAGCTATCCTGCCTATATCGTGCTTCTTCATGGCCATAAATGCCGCTTTCAGGCTGTCTTCAGGCCGGATGCTGTATATGGGCGTGCTCATTATCTTGCCTATGTGGAGCTTGGTTCCATCTTTGGTCTTGCCGTCGTCTTCCTTGCTGATCCTTGCCCAGCCCCTCTTGAGTATATCGAACCTGGTGATCATGCCCATGGGCTCGCCCTTCCCGTCCAGGACCGGAAGGCCGGTGAAGTCCGAGTCTATCATATTCTCCCAGACCTTGGTCACAGGCTCGTCTGGAGTGGCAGTGACCACCTTCTTGGTCATCACATCAGAGATCTGCCTGTCAGGAACCTTATCCAGGTCCATGTTCCTGAAGATATCCAGGAGGCTTACCACCCCTATGAGCTTGGCGTTTTCAGCCGACTCTACAACTGGAATTATCATGCTCCTCTGAGGCAGCATGAGCTTGGCTGCATCAAAGATGTTGACGTCTCTGGTTACAAGCGGTGCTCCCACTATGAACCCTGCAACTGTGACGTTCGACTTGGTCGAGGTCACCCTGAGCATATCCTGGTTGGTGACTATGCCTTTAACGTGCCCCTGCGCATCCAGCACTGGCAGGCCCCGCACGTGGTTATCCCTGATCAACTGACGTGCTTTGGTTAGAAAAGTGGACTCCTCAACGTAGAGAGGATCTCTGGACATTATCTCTTCAACAATCATAAGCTCTCTCTCCTGTCCAGCAACAGGCTTCTCTTGGCTACCTATTTCCGTCCCTGCAGCTCCAGCAGAGCAGCGCACCGTTGGCGCTCTCCAGCGAATCTGAGAGCTGGCCGCAATGTTCGCAAATGCCGCGCACCACCTCCCTTGATTCCTCAAAGTGGACGCTATCTCTGTGCATCTCTATTAGATCGCTCAGGATATCCTCCAGCCCTACCGATGATCCCGAGACCAGGTCTGTGTCTGTTATAATTCCAACCAGCCTGCCTTCAGAGGTCACAGGGAGCCTCTTGACTCCTGACTTGACCATCTGGGCAGCGGCATCTCTCAGGCTTGCGTCTGATGATATGGTGATCAGAGGCGAGCTCATCACCTCTTCTACCTTCAGAGCTCTTGGATCCGCAGCTTCGGAGATTACCTTCTTGACCAGGTCCCTTTCAGTGAGTATGCCTACTGGTCGAACCCCGGAAACGATGATGAGGCTGCCAACGTTCGCCACGACCATTCGCTTGGCTGCGTTCAGAACATCGATGCCTGCGTCTGCTGTAATCACTGGGCGGGTCATGATATCCCGAACTGGAATCGAGGTCTCCATCGCCATACTCTCCGTGGTAGAATTTTTAAACTAAAAAGAGAGCTACATCTATAAAAGGATACTGCGAAGGTCTCGTATTTTATGGTTCCATTATTATCTTTCCTCATCCCTCTCTAATGTGCTTTATTATGTGTCCAATCTCTGCAAGAACCAGATCAGTGCCGAGCATGGCAGCGGATGGAGAGCCGGGCATGCAGAAGACTGGGACGCCCCGGACGATGCCGGCAGTGGCCCTGGTGAGGATGGCCCTCGTGCCCACTTCGTCCAGGCTTCGCAGCCTGAAGACCTCGCCAAACCCGGGGATGGTCTTGTCAAACAGGGGTTCAGCCGCCTCCAGGGTGAGGTCAAGGGGAGCAAGGCCTGTTCCTCCGCAGATGATCATGGCGTCGGACCTGCACCTCAGTATAGCCTTCCTGATTGGATCTATGCCGTCTGGCAGGAGCTGGTAGGTGAACTGGTGGCCGGCATCTGCCAGCTTTTTGAGTATGACCTCTCCAGAGGCGTCCTCTGCCTCGGCAGGCCTGGAAACTGATCCGAACTTTTTATACCTGGATGTGCTGGAGATTACTACATCTATCTTCATAATCTGCCATCTGATAGAGGAGGATAAATCCTTGCTGCCAACGACCTTATCTCTGCATAAGAGGCTATTTTGGTCATGGATATTCTGGCAGTAGATGTGGGTGCCGGGACACAGGACATATTTCTGTACCAGGATGAAATCCCCCTGGAGGGATCGACCAAGGCGGTCCTGCCCAGCCAGACGGTGGTTGTGGCTGGAAGAATCGATCAGGCCAGGCTTCAGGGCAGGGACATATTCCTCCTGGGACCTACAATGGGCGGCGGGGCCTCAACCTCAGCCATAAGAAGGCATCTCAGTTCCGGGCTCAAGGTATATGCCACGTCGTCTGCAGCGGCAACTGTGAACGACGACCTGTCAAGGGTGGCATCAATGGGAGTGATCATACAGGATCAGGCGCCTCCGGATGCAGTCGGGATCACCACTGGAGACATAGATCTGCCTGCCCTTGAGTCTGCATTTGGCCAGTTTGGAGTGAGCCTGCCAAAAGATATAGCAGTGGCTGTGCAGGACCATGGATTCTCTCCAGGCAGGTCCAACCGGCTGGTAAGGTTTGAGTACCTGGCCTCAAAGATCAAGGCCGGAGGGCGGCTTGAGTCATTTGGGATGAAAACCCCTCCAGGGTTCATGACAAGGATGAATGCCGTCAAGGTCTACCTCCAGGACCGTGAATTTAGGCCGTTTCTGATGGACACAGGACCTGCTGCACTTCTTGGGGCCACGCTCGACCCCAGATTTAAAAGCCCGGCACTTGTGATAAACTTCGGCAACGGCCACACAATTGCTGCTATAGTGGATGATACGCGGGTGATGGCACTCTTTGAGCACCATACATCTGATCTGACTCCCGACAAGCTCAGACTCTTCCTGGACAGGTTCTGCAGGGGCACATTGACCAACTCTGAGATTTTCGATGACGGTGGCCACGGAGCTTATATAGAAGAAGCAGAGAAGGTTCGGTCCGTGCTGGTTACGGGTCCTAGAAGAGAGAGCTTTATTCAGTCCGGGGCGATGAAAGATCTCGGCCAGGCGATAGCTGCGGCTCCGGGAGGAGATATGATGATCACTGGATGCCTGGGCCTGATAGAGGCCTGGAGGCGGTCATGAGCGGCACAGAGATTGGACGCGGCGCCGAGGCCGTGATCACCCTGGAGGGCGGAGCCGTCAGGAAGTGGCGGATTCCAAAGAGCTACAGGGTCAAGGCTTTGGATGAGCACATAAGGCATGAGAGGACGATAAGAGAGTCGCGAATAATCTCGGATGCCAGGCGCTCTGGGGTGCCGACGCCCATAATTAAAGATGTCTCAAAATTCGACATCCAGATGGAGCATATAGATGGCCCAAAGCTCAAAGATGTCATAGATGCAGAGCTGTCCGAGCG
>DATMZB010000594.1:0-2905 GCA_035560655.1 Methanotrichaceae archaeon
GCGATGCTCTATCCAGGCGGTCCCATAGCCCAGAAAGTTGCAGAGGGACGCCTTCATCAGCCAACCTCCACCATGACCCTGTGGACTTGGGACCTGACAGTGCTGCAGCCATATCTACCATATTATGGTCTGCGCTATCCATGCGGTCTTCATTCTATTTTTGCTGTATTGATGATTAGGCCTCGAAATATGTCCGTCATCAATAAAGATTTAAGTTATTACTGCCCGTATGTATATGGTGAAGTCCATAGCAAAAGTTGTATGCACATGCCCTTCGTGTAAGGGGTTCAGCACTTGTATAGCATCTGAAGATTTAGGATTTATGAAGCATTATATGCATATGAACTGCCCCAGATGTGGCGCCAAACTGGCAGTAGAGCAAGCAAATGATCCAGAAGCCTTCTGCGGCTGGGCCGAAGGCTCTGCCTGAGATTCAGCCTGGATACACATAGCCTCTGAACATATGGACCTGGCTCTGAATGGATGGCCCTGGCAGTTCTCTGAGGGGCCATCTGTTATCTTATTTTGACCGGACGGATAGATCCGGCGGCTGTGGATCTGCAAAGCGGCCTCTTCTTCATGGGTGGAGTACTCAGAGGGAATAGATTCCAAACAGCCCGAGGAATTGAAATAGCAGGACATCAATAACCATTATTTATGATGTACTTGGCCACCATACTATGTGCATGTCGTTCATGCAATAAATACCGCGTTTATCTGCCGAGCGGTGATGCCGATCTCGTGAAGTACTATACGGAAAAGGGGTGCCCTGGATGCGGTGCTGATCTGGTGGTTGAGAAGGCATACGATTTGAATTAGAAATGGCTGTTAGGCTCGCCTGGGACCCGCAACACCGACTGCCTTATGTCTATGATCCTGGTTAAGAGTGCAAAAAGATTCTAATTGGAGATCCAATAGTTAGGTGTGGACTATGAGCACCGACGTCCTGGAGTTCTTTACCACCTTCTCGGCCACGCTTCCAAGAAGGAACCTATCAAGGCCTGTCTTGCCCATGCTGCCCATGACTATGAGGTCTGCAGTTCTATTCTTGGCAGCCTCAATTATCTCCTCAGCCGGGTAGCCCTCCACGACTGCGCTCTCACTTGGGACTCCTGAATTCCTGGCCATCTCCTCCACGCGGCCGACTGCAGTCCTGCCAGACCTAAGCACTTCATCTCTTATGCTTCCCATCACCCCGTCAGGTATGCTTAGTCCCAGATCGCCAATAGTTGGCAGGTATCTCCCGGTATCCGCCACAAACAGGGCGATGACCTTGCCGCCGGAGAGCTTGGCCAGGCCAATGCCCATCTCAGCAGCATGCTCGCTGTATCTGGATCCGTCAGTGGCGATAATTATCCTCTCAAACACTTAACCACCTTCAGCTTAATTTAGTCATATATTCTTCAGCCACATAAGACAAGTGCCGGTCAAGGCTCAGAGCTGCTCCTATCCCCGGCATGCGCAGATCGGGGATAGGATAGATCTCAGTTATAGCTCCTGGCTATAGATCATGATCAAGAGCTACTTTCCTGCCATGAATGCGTCCCAGCCCTTATAGTGATCCCTGAGGACCGTGCAGATGCCCTCAAGCATCTCGAATGGCACACCCATCACCATTTCTGACTCTCTGAGCCCCGAGTTCCTCTGAGACCCATCGCAGCCAAGGGATACGTTCACCTCGCCCTTCAGGTAGGGAGACGCAGTGGCGTCCACGCAGAAGGTCTGAATGCCTGCTGTGGTATACTCGGCCCTTCCGCCCTTCATGTACATGACCGCCTGAGTTATCCTCCTGGCCACCAGAGGTATTCCCACAAGTACGACTACATCAGGGTTGACCACCATCTTATCCAGAGGAGCTACGTAGGTAGCTATGATGCTGCCTGCGGGGGGCCTGGGCATATCAGCAGAAATTCTGGCACCCACTCCCTTGGAGACACATTTGTTCAGCTTTGAGAAGTACAGCGCTCCTGATGCTATGTTCTCAGGACACTCCATGAGCCCAATGCCTGCCGCTCCGCCTTTGCACTCGTGCTTATCGACTGTGGCCATGTAGCTGTTGCCACTAAGCCTTGCACCTTGTATCATCTCGCAATATCGCAGCGGCCTTTCTATAACCGCCAGTTCCTTTGGAATATCCTCTTCGCGCCTGAATAGAGCAACGCCTACTGGATTATCGTTCAATCCCAGAGACGTTTTAAGAATATCGGACATCTCATCGAGTCTCATCAGAATACCTCGCCAATATTATGGCAAGCTGCGCATTTCACCCTTGCGCTCGCAGGCATTATGGACGACTAAAAATATGAAAAAGAGATCTATGCTTTAGGAGCCTTCTTGGCCTTGATGGACTTGGTTTTCATCTTTCCCTCTTTATGGCTTGCCACTTCATTTCCTGAAGCGTCTTTGAGGGTAGCCTTATCGCCATCGTTGTTCCATACTGAGCTCGTCCTGCTCCAGTAGATGTCAGTGGCGCTGTTATCACCCTTGCCTGTATGAACCTTGGCCGATGCTTTTGGCGCCAGTATGAAGTTCTTGAACTTGTAGGTATGATTTCCCTCATCTGAGAGAGTCCATCCATCCATATCCTGGGTTACGGTTCCCTGGTTAGTTATCTCTACCCACTCATCATTCAGGTGGTCTCTCACTGGGGCCGGCTCCTTGAAGTTGACACTGGTTATGGCGATGGCCAGTGTGCCGCCTGATGATGTATCGCTTGCCAATGCCACTCTTGATGATGTGCTGCTTGCCAATGTGTTGTTTGTTGATGTGATATTCGAATCGGCCTTGCCACATGAAGGCACTATCGATATGGCTGCTAGCAGTGCAAAAACCATCAGTATAAACATCAATGGATTTTTCATTTATATCCTACCTGTTATTACCCAAGATTTGTCTCGTTATGGAT
>DATMZB010000595.1:0-3040 GCA_035560655.1 Methanotrichaceae archaeon
GTATTGAGGCCCGGAGGCATAAAGCTCAACGAAAGTGAGCGCGTTGAGTCCAAGACCATAGAGACTGGTCGTTTTATCAGTAATGAAACTGCTTCAGCCCCAGCAGAACCCATGAAGGTGCCAGGATTCGGGACCTTGCTGGCTATAGCCTCAATATCTCTGCTGGCGGCTCTGAGGAGGAGGATGACCTGATCTCGAGCTGCTGATGCTCCATACCTGTCACTTATTTTTCATATTACCAAAACCTCAAACACATGAGGGGATGGTTATCCAATCTGAAGTGCTGCCGTCACAGGTTTTATTAATTGGCGAAGTCGTAATATATTCAATTTACTGGACTGCGTCGAAAATCAACATAGGGGCGGCTTCCCTGTCTTACTCTGCCGCTCTTAATCTAGTTAGTTGTAGTTATAGAGGTACTTGAATGACTGCAAAAGAAAGTCCCGAAATGTTCTGCTACCAGTGCTCCCAGACAGCAGGGGGCACTGGATGTACTCTGAAAGGCGTATGCGGCAAAGAGGCAACCGTCTCCAGGCTGCAGGATAATCTTCTATTTGCCATTAAAGGCATAAGCGCCTACCTGTATCATGCCAGAGAGCTTGGATACACCGATCCTGAGGTGGATGCTTTCATTGAGAGGGCCTTTTTCTCTACCCTCACAAATGTAAACTTCGACCCTGAAGAGTACATCAAGCTCTCTTTGGAGGCAGGCAGGATGAACATAAATGTCTTAAAACTCCTCAAGCGCGCTTACATAGAGACATACGGAGATCCCATCCCCACAGAGGTCCAGACTGGTACCGTCAAGGGGCACGGGATACTTGTCACCGGCCACGACTACAAGGTCCTGGATGATCTTCTAAAGCAGGTGGAGGGGACGGATGTAAACGTATACACCCACTCTGAGATGCTGCCGGCGCATAGCTATCCAGGGCTCAAGAAGTACAAGAACCTGGTCGCAAACCTGGGAAAGGCTTGGTATGATCAAAGGCAGCTATTTGCCAGATATCCAATGGCCATTTTAGGCACATCTAACTGCTTCCTTCCACCGCGTGAGGAGTACAGGGACAGGATGTTCTCCACTGGACCCGTTCATATCCCTGGAGTGCAGCATGTGCCCGGGCCTGACTACGCGCCTGTGATAGACAAGGCAAGATCGCTGCCAGAGCTGCCGGATGCTCCGGGGGACTATGTCCTGACCACTGGGTTCTCGGCCACTTCCATACTGGCTTTGAAGGACAAGATCAAGCAGCTGGTAGAGCAGAGAAAGATCAAGAGGTTCTTCCTTGTGGGCGGCTGCGATACTCCGGGACGCAAGGCCGAGTACTACAGGGAGTTTGTACAAAAGCTCCCAAGAGAGACGGTCGTCCTGACTCTGGCCTGCGGCAAATACAGGATAAACGACCTGGACCTTGGAAATATTGATGGCGTGCCAAGGCTGATAGACCTGGGACAGTGCAACGACGCAATAGTGGCCATTGAGGTTGCCCAGGCGCTGGCTGATATGTTCGGGGTCACAGTAAACGAGCTGCCACTTACGCTGGTCGTGAGCTGGATGGAGCAGAAGGCTGTGGCCATCCTGTGGTCATTGCTGGCTTTAGGGCTTAAGGGGATCTATCTAGGCCCGACAGTTCCAGGATGGGTCAACGAGGATATATTGAAGGTCCTGGTGGACAGGTACGATATAAAGATCATAGGCAATCCCGATGAGGATATCAAGGTCATGATGGGCTGAGAAGATGAGCCAGTGGAGATAGGGGGCGGCCTCATATCCTATTTCCCGAGCGCTCGCGAGGTTTGCTCTATATTTTTTGGCGCTATTTCATCTCTTCGGATTGGTTAAAGGACGTTCATCACTCCTGGAAATTGCTGATTGGCTCATTATCGCTGATCGAGATGTCATAAACAAAACGTTTATGTGCTAAAAGGTTCGTTATTGTGCAGCGCCAGGGATTGGTGTGGTAGTTTGTTCCAAGTAAAGTCCTATGTGTCCCCTGGCGCTCGATATCATGCCATATTCTCCTGGACTGTGCCTTGTCCTCGGTCAGCTAGATCAGGTTGTTTAGGAAATCTGATGGCATGAAAGATGTGAAGATTTTGGACCCTTAGAATCCTTGAGATCATGAGGACCCCGGAGGTTCTTGAGGTCGCTGCCTGAAAGACTGAGGATTGCCAAAGAGATCATGGCTAGATTATCGGATGCCCCAAAAGCATAAAGCAGAAGGGGCGATGTAGAAGAGTTTGGTCAAAAGGCAGGTGATAGGCGCCCGGGATTTTTGGTGATGAGACCGCTATGCCCATGCACATCCAGCTTTTGATGATCTTAATTTGGCAATAATTTAGGGGTATCATCTATGTTGATTGTTACATAGCCATCCTTTGGGATAGCATCATAGCCATGAGTATCAAGGAAAAATGCCATCTCTTCTGCACCCATGCTTATGTTCTGGTTCTCCTCAATCAGCAGGTCTAGGGCGGCCTTATCGTTTGAGTCACCTGATACAGGGCTCATCGAGGCCGATGTTATGCAAATTGCAGTTACGATCAGATAGGTGGCGCTTTGTCTCATCATCAATATTCAATAACCTGCCTGCAGATATTTAGACTAATGAAATACGCCTCGAAGGCATTGCTTCTGCTAAATGATTCATAAATGTGCTGCTGATTATATTCATTCCTTAAGACTTGGAAACTTCGAAGCAGCCTCCTGCTCTTCATGAATGGAGGATAAGTAGTGGACAAGGAACTCACTGAGAGATCTACAAATAGATCTGCAAATTGCAATGCCAGGAATGCAGACATGCCATAGTGAACATTCACGTCAAAGAATCAGACGCGTTACTGTACTCTCTTTTTTCTCAATTGAAAAGATAGTGTACAGTCTCGAAGTTCATTATGCCAATAAGGTCATGAATAGGAACATAGAGCTGAAAGGAGAACTTGTATTTAGGCGCGAGAAGAATATCAAAGCATATGTACTACAACCGATATCCAGACTAAGCTAATAATTTTTATAGGTTCAGGGATCACTATTTTAGAA
>DATMZB010000596.1:0-3607 GCA_035560655.1 Methanotrichaceae archaeon
CATTAGCATAGATTCGTATGGATACGCATATCAGTCAGCTGTGCCTGCCGAAGTAATAACAGCCTGCATGGAAGAGGCTCTGGCCCTCTATTCATTCTACTCCAGCCCCCAGAACACAAAGCGCCAATTCCTCCAGCAGCAAGGCGTTAAATCCTTCTCCCTGGACGACCTCTCAGAATCATATGGCGCTGTAAGCTATACTTATGGCCTCAAGAGCCCTGAAGCCTTAGAACTCATAGACAAATACATCGAGCACTCTCCTTTCCTGGTGTAAGCATGGGCCTGGCCAATGATTATGAAAACCAGACTGCCCAGCTCAAAGTGCTCACATCCTGGACGCCTCTTGTGAACGGGGCCGCTGCTGCATCAATGCCTCCGGCCAATCCAGGGCCGACTGCCACAACTTTCCATGCGAAAGTTGCCGTATCTGGTGGTGCTGCTGGATCGGGCCTCGTGGTCCTGACTGGTATCAGAGCATCCGGGACTTCTGCCGAGAGTGAGACCATCACGTTCACTGCAAACGGCTCTCATCGCAGCGCCAATGCTTACAAGTCGATCAGCTCGATAACCACTATCAATCTGGCTGATGAGAACCCGAAGCCAAATGTGAAAATCGATGCTGTGGACAGTGGTGGCTCTTTGATCAGTTCTGTAAGCTGGACCGACTTCGATTGCAGGTGGCGACGTACTAAGAAAGGCTATTGGAGCGCCCCCGGCGTCTATACTACTTACACTGCAAAAATCATTTCTGATATCGATGTGCCAATTGACGGCATAGTACGAAAGGATTCTTCAAGTCCTGAGATCCCTGTCAAAGATTCACATCCCGCAGTCGATTTGGGCGGGGATGATGAATTCTATGTACTGTATATCTAAGCAACTCTTCTAGATGTCCCCATCTAGAGTAAGTCAACACTTACGGAGTTTTTAAAATGTCATCCGGTGCCTGGGTAGGCCATATAAGAGAGATCAAAGAATATCTCTCAACATTGGCGGGGACAGTCTCCGCTGGTATAATGCAGGTGAGCGCTCAAAAGGTTCTAACGCATGTCAATATCGATTTCTCTTCGGCCAGTGCTCAGACCATCATAGCCGCCCCGGCCACTGGAAACAGAATCCGCATCGCTGCCCTGGAGCTAATGGCCCTTACCAATGTCGAAGTTGCCATGATCTCAGGGAGCACGACCCTCGGAACCTATCGCGGAGTGGCCATGGTTCCCAACTGCTCCGATCACATCAACCTCGGCACAGCAGAGGCATTCAAGCTGGATGCAACCACCGCCGACAGGATCACGGGCAGAGTAAGCTATTATGTTGAGGCTGTATGAGGGCAATTCTGCTTTACATGCTTATCCTCATGTCAATTGCTTCCGGACAATATGTCCAGGTCAGCGATCCCAGGATAAGCACGCTGGAGGCCGATCTGGCCGCCAATGATTCCCGCATCTCTGTAATCGAGGCCAACGCTGGTATAGATGCCCGTCGCTATACCTCCCTCCAAACAGCCTTAAACTTCACCCTGACCGCCACAACACCATTCCTCATCCATGCTGGCAACCTTACAAATCAGCAGACCATTGAACTAGGAAGCCCGGTCACTCACCTAAACGACACCTACATCATCAAGAACGATGGCGGCGGGTCCAATCTGTTAAATATAAATGGCACCATAGATATTGGGACCTTTGCTCTGGGGCCACAAGAATCGGCGATGCTGGGCAGCAATGGCACTAGCTGGGAAATGCTGTTTACGTTGACATATTCTGGCGACGAGTGAGGCGATCGGTTTGGATCTTATATTCTATTGCATTGCTTTCATTGCGTTTGTTGCGTCCTCGGTTCTCTTAATTTTCTATCTGGCTGGCAGAGCTGGCATGCCATCCAAGCAAGCTGCCTTCGAATACTCTCAGGATTATCCTTGATCGCCTTCGTCCATCATGGCCAGATGCCCCCTTTCGTTCGGGCGGACTATGACCTACTCGATGCCATAGATGCCCCTTATACCGGGCTCAGGGACCTTCCCGGGCTGCTCTTCTCCATCATCAGAGCAGATACCTCTTTCTCCTGGTTCGCAGGCGGTCACGCCGCCCTGGCAGTCGTCTTCTCAAGGCTCTTTGGGAAGCGGTCTATCGTGGTCCTGGGCGGCTATGAGGTCGCCAAGCTGCCCGAGATCGGGTATGGGGCCTGTCTGAATAGGAAGTCAGCATTCATGGCCAAATTCTCCATCCAGAACGCTGATGAAGTTCTGGCCGTGGATGAATCCCTGAAGCAAGAGGCGATAAGAAATTATGGCCTGTCTGGAGACAACATTTCGATAGTCCCGACAGGCTATGATGCCAATCACTTCAGGCCCGATGGGCCAAAAGAGAATCTGGTCCTCACAGTGTCTCCTCAAGTGTCCTATGAAAGAAAGGGCATACCTCTGTTCATCGAGGCGGCAAGGTGCCTTCCCGACATTCGTTTCATTGTTGTGGGCAAAGGCAGCATAGATGCACCGCCCAATGTGGAATTCCCCGGCCACATCACAGACGAAGAACTCCTGCACTACTACCAGCGGGCCAAGGTCTATTGCCAGCTATCCCTACACGAAGGCCTGCCAAATGCCCTCTGCGAGGCAATGCTCTGTGAGTGTGTGCCAATAGGATCGAGGGCCAATGGCATCCCTAAAGCTATCGGCAATACTGGCTATTATGCTGATGACGTGGCTTCACTGGTCAAGGCCATTCAGCAAGCTCTGGACTTCTCTGGCAAGCCCGCCAGAGCACGAATCCGAAAACTGTTCCCAATGACTCTGAGGAGGGCTGCATTTGAATCGCTTTGATTTCGTTATCGCCCACTGTTGGAATAAGAAAGTCTTGCACATTGGCTGTGCTGGCAATGGCCTGCTCCATAGAAAGCTCTCCAATGTCGCCTATGAGCTCCACGGCCTGGACATCGACAGAGACGGGCTAGAACTCCTAGAGCGCATGGGCTTTGGCAATCTCCACGAGGGCGATGCTGAGCACCTGGACATAGGCGGCCACTGGGATGCAGTAGTCGCAACAGAGATGATGGAGCACCTGGCAAACCCCGGCCTCTTCCTAGACGGTCTGAGGGCCTTGGATGCCCACGAATATCTCATCACGGTGCCTAATGGTCTGAGGTGGCAGCTAAGAGAGAAAGTGTGGGGCGAACATGTGGCTTGGTATAGCCCGGCCACTCTCAGGACTGCTCTAGAACTGCATGGCTTCGCGGTGGATGAAATAGTGCCATGCGCATGGAATAGACTATATGGGCGGCTGGGCTTCTGGCCACTGGCCTTTGAAGTGGGTGCAAGGTGTCATTGATGCATCCAAATTCGCTGGAGCAGATGCGGCTTTTCGGAGACAAATATGTGAAAGCTGCTCCTCTGAAAGTCCTGGATGTTGGCAGCTATGACATGAATGGCAGCTATAAGCCGCTGTTCACAAATCACAATTACATTGGCCTGGATATTTGCGCAGGCCCCAACGTAGATCTGGTGGTGGCAGATCCTTACCACTGGCCTATAGAAGATGCTGCCTTTGATGCGGTCATTTCAGGCCAGGCATTAGAGCACATAGAACGCCCTTGGCAGACCCTTCAGGAG
>DATMZB010000597.1:0-7285 GCA_035560655.1 Methanotrichaceae archaeon
TATATATAAGTTCTAGATTATACTGGGATGAGAAGATAGAGACCCTGCCGCGGCAAGAGCTGGAGAAATACCAGACGGAGCAGCTGGCAAGACATCTGGAGCTGGCCTATAATAAATCTGGGTACTATCGTGAGGCTTTCGATAATGCTGGGGTAAAGCCTTCAGACTTCAAGCAGCTCTCTGATCTTTCCAAGTTTCCCTTCGTACATAAGAAGATTGAGCGAGACCGGCAGCTATCAAAGCCTCTCCTTGGCGATATGATCGCCGTGGGCGAAGAGGAGGTCGTTTTTGTGTCGGCTTCCAGCGGCTCTACTGGCGTTCCAACGCTCAGCCCCTTTACGCGCCAGGACTTCGAGGAGTTCCAGGACGTCCAGAGCAGGAACTTCTGGACAGCAGGAGTGAGGCCAACAGACAGGTACGTGCATGCTCTGAACTTTACCCTGTTTGTTGGAGGCCCGGACGTCATAGGGGCCCAGAACCTGGGAGCCCTGTGCTTATGGGTTGGAACAGTCCCCTCTGAAAGGCTGCTTTATGTATTGAAGGAGTTTCAGCCAACAGTCATCTGGACGACACCCTCCTATGCCTGGTACCTGGGAGAGACTGCAAAGAAGCAGGGCATTGATCCAGCCAGGGATCTGGCCATAAGGACCATAATTGTGGCAGGAGAGGCTGGAGGATCCATACCCGCTACAAGGGATGCAATTGAAGCCCTGTGGAATGCCAAGGTTATTGATTTCTATGGGATCTCCGATATATTCGGCTCCTGTGCTGCAATGTGCAGCGAGAGAAACGGGCTGCATATCGCCGAGGATCATATACTGGTGGAGGTCATAAACCCCGAGACCAAAGAACCAGTTCCTGATGGCGAGAGAGGGGAGATCGTCTTCACAACTCTGAGAAAGACGGCCAGGCCCATGATAAGGTTCAGGACAGGAGACATTGGGACTGTAAACAGGGAGCCCTGCCCCTGCGGAAGAACCCATGCAAGGATCAGCATCACCGGGCGCCTGGACGATATGCTCATCGTGTCAGGAGTGAATGTATTTCCAAGTGACATAGAGTTTGCTATCCGAGGGTCTGAAGAGGTTACTGGTGAGTACAGGATCACTGCCATAACTGAAAACTTCACTACCAGGTTTAAGGTGGAGGTGGAAAGGAGTTCTGCATCCAAGGAGGATAAGAGAATAATCGCAGAAAAGGTGGCTCAGAAGATCAAGACCCGGACAGGAGTCAAGCCCAAGGAAGTCGTCGTGCTTGACGAGGGCGAGCTGCCCAGGGCTACTCATAAGGCCAAGAGATTGGTTGATTTGAGGTAGCTATAATATGCCATTGTTAAGCAATCGCATAGGCTTTTTCACTGAATCGGTCATACGCAGGATGACCCGAATTGCAAACGCTCATGGGGCAATCAACCTCTCTCAGGGATTTCCGGACTTCGAGCCGCCAATAGAGCTTGAAAAGGCTCTTGAGAAGGTGGCGCTGGAAGGGCCCCATCAGTACGCTGTAACCTGGGGAGCCCCAAACTTCCGGGAGGCTCTGGCCAGAAAGCAGTCCCGGTTTATGGGCATGCCTATCGACCCGGAGACAGAGATCGTTGTGACCTGCGGGTCCACCGAGGCCATGATGACCGCCATGATGACTGTATGCAATCCGGGAGACAGGGTCATAGTCTTCTCGCCTTTCTATGAGAACTATGGTGCTGATGCCATACTGTCGGGTGCTGAGCCGATCTTCGTGCCGCTGCACCCACCGGATTTCTCTTTTGATGAAGATGAGCTGAAACGGGCCTTCGAGCAGAGGCCCAGGGCCCTGATCCTGTGCAATCCTTCCAATCCCACTGGAAAGGTATTCACTCTGGAGGAGCTGAAGCTTATAGCCAGGCTGGCGGAGCAGTATGATGCATTCGTGATCACGGATGAGGTCTACGAGCATATCATCTACAAACCAAACAGGCACGTCTATTTTGCATCACTGCCAGGCATGTTTGAGAGGACCATCTCCTGCAGCTCCCTATCAAAGACCTATTCCATCACAGGCTGGAGGCTCGGCTATCTGATTGCTCCCGAAGCCATCGTTAATGGTGCAAAGAAGGTTCACGACTTCCTGACCGTCGGGGCTCCGGCTCCATTGCAGGAGGCGGCAGTTACTGCACTGAACTTTCCTGATGAATATTATATAAATCTAGGAGAAATGTATGCTGAAAAGAGGGACTTCTTCCTCAAAGGGCTGGATAAATCTGGACTCGCCTACACCTATCCCCAGGGAGCCTATTATGTGATGGTGGACATCTCAGAGTTCGGATGTCCGGATGATAACACTTTTTGTGAATGGATGGCGAGAGTTGTGGGCGTTGCTGCGGTTCCTGGATCCAGCTTCTTCAAAGAAGATGTGAGGCATCTGATCAGGTTCCATTTCGCTAAAAAGCTTGACACTCTGGACCTCGCCCTTGAGCGGCTCTCCACCTTGAGAGAGAAAGCGAAAAAGGGGATACAATGATTGAGATACGCTGGCATGGAAGAGGCGGCCAGGGAGCTTTTACAGCTTCCAGGCTTCTAGGAGCTGCGGCATCGCTGTATGAAGGGAAGTATGGACTGGCGTTTCCATCGTTTGGCCCTGAACGGCGAGGCGCGCCGGTACAGGCATTTACCAAAATAGATGTAAAAAAGATCGATGACCGTAGTGAGATCACTGCCCCCGATTATATCGTCATACTGGACGAGACTCTGGCCCATGAGGGAATTGTGAAGGATCTCAAAGAGAATGGCAATGTGATCATCAACTCCAGCCAGCCCGAAAAGTATGCCCATTGGGGAATGCATAAAATCCATGCCTTTGATGCCACTTCTCTTGCATTGGAGGTATTGAAAAAGCCAATTACCAATACGGCCATGCTTGGGGCGCTCATTGCAGTTTCTGGGGTCATAAGCCTGGACTCTGCCATTAAGGGGTTACAGATCAGCATGGGAAAGTCATTGCTGGTCGGCAATATCGAGGTGCTCAAAAGAGCTTATGAACTTAATGGGGAGAGCATAAAATGAGCCGGCCAGGAATCAAGAAGTTCAAGAAGCCAACGCACATCTCCGAATATCCAACCGGAACATGCTTTGAGGCCGGACATCTGATCACTGAAAATGCTGGCTGGAGGACAGAACAGCCTGTTCACCAAAAAGAGATGTGCATAGGATGCTATTACTGCTATCTCTGCTGTCCAGAAGGGGTCATATTCAAATCTGAGGGCAAGATCGAGATAGACTATGCCTTCTGCAAAGGCTGCGGCATCTGTGCAAGGGTCTGCAAAAAAAATGCCATACAGATGATAAGGGAGGTTGCCGTTTAATGCAAGCTGAAAAAGCAGCTGGAAAGGCAGTTGAAAATGTAAAGGTATTTGCCTCAGGAAATGAGGCGGTTGCCTTTGGTGTTCAGCTTGCAAAACCGCATGTAATCGCAGTCTACCCAATCACTCCTCAGACAACGGCTGTAGAAAAACTCTCAGAGATGGTGGAAGACGGCTCGCTTAAGTCTGAGTTCATGCACGTAGAGTCTGAGCACTCTGCCCTGTCCGCATGTATGGGGGCCAGCGCAGTTGGTGCCAGGACATTTACGGCAACATCTTCCCAGGGGTTGCTGTACATGGCAGAGTGCCTGCATTATGCAAGCGGAGGCAGGTTTCCTATAGTGATGATGAATGCAAACCGGTCGCTGGCACTGCCATGGAGCATTTACGGCGACCACCGGGATTCGCTCTCACTCCTGGACTGCGGCTGGATACAGGTGTACGTAGAGGATGCCCAGGAGAGCCTGGATATGGTTATCCAGTCCTATGCAATCGCAGAGAATCAAAAGGTACTGACTCCTGTGATGCTGAACCTTGATGGCTTTGCTCTGACCCACACCTATGAGACTGTGGAGATTCCGTCCAGCCAGGAGGTGGATGCATTTTTGCCTCCCTTCCAAACGCCATATAAACTTGACCTGGAGAACCCCAAGAACATGGCCTTCAGCTCAGGGCCTGGGGACAACATGGAGTTCAAGTATCAGCAGCATAAGGCTGTGCTGGATGCGATAGGGGTCATTTCGGATGTGGATGAGTCTTTTGGCCGCCGATTTGGACGGCGCTATGGCGGAATGGCGGAGGAGTACAGGTGTGACGATGCCGAGATGGTGATGGTCACACTGGGAAGCATCACTGGAACCTGCCGGATTTTGGTAGACGAGCTGAGGGCTGAAGGCTGGAAGGTGGGACTGCTCAAGATCCGATTCATGAGACCTTTTCCAGAGAAGGAGATCATGGACCTTTCCAGGCATGTGAAAGCCATTGGTGTCATTGACAAGGATATTTCCTTCGGGTATGAGGGTACGGTCTTTACCAATGTGAACTCAGCACTGGCCAAAGCACGCACAGGCGTTCTGGCTCTGGATTTCATTGCAGGGCTTGGCGGCCGGGATATCTCCAGGCAGGATATCCGAGAGATGTTCTTGCGTTTGAAAGAAGGCTTGCAGGAAAAGGAACCCGGCCATGTACAATTCATAAATTTAGGGGTAGCTATTGATGAGTGACTGCATAGTGGAGACTGTTGCTGAGAAAAGAGTGGATTCAAAGAGAATAAATGCAAAAACGATAACAGATGAAGAGTTCTTCTATGGACATAAGGCATGTGCCGGCTGTGGCGGAAGCATCGCCACCAGGCTGGTCATGAAGGTACTTGGGAAAAGGACCTTTACTGTGGTCCCTGCAGGCTGTATGTCTGCAGTGGGCTTTATGTATCCTCAGCTGTGTTTTGCCAACAACGCCATGATATCCACGTTTGCAGGAACCGCTTCAATGATGTCTGGAATCTCTGCAGGTGCAAAAGCTCTTGGCCTTAAAAACTTCCATGTAGTGGGCATTTCAGGCGATGGAGGCACTGCTGATATTGGACTCCAGGCGCTTTCAGGGGCTATTGACAGGAGAGACAGAGTGATCTATGTTTGCTACGATAATGAAGCTTATATGAACACTGGAATCCAGAAGAGCAGCCTTACGCCTTTTGGAGCCAGGACCACCACAACTCCTGCAGGAAAGAATATCCGAGGCTCTCAGACACGGAAAAAGAACATGTTTGAGATCGTTGCTGCCCACGGCATCGACTATGCAGCAACTGCCAGCGTTGGCTATATTCAGGATTTTCTGGACAAGATAAATAAAGCGAAGTCTGTGGAGGGGACCTCCTACATCCATGTGTTTGCGCCATGCCCTACAGGATGGGGCACGCCCGCCGACAGTGCCATCGATATCGGAAAGGAAGTGGTTGACTGCGGCTTGTGGTATCTGGCTGAGTATGAAAACGGGGAGTTTGTTTTGAACAGAAATCCGAAGGAGTTTACTTCTGTTAAGGATTATCTTTCAAGGCAGGGGCGGTTTAGGCACCTCAATGAGGAGGACATAGAGCAGATCATCAGGGAGAGGGATAAGAAATGGGGGATTATCAGAAAGAGCTGGAGAATAGATTAAACTCGCACCTTCAGCTCCATGCTCCCTGCATTTCAGCTTTTCTTTTCCTGGAATTTTCTTCTATCTGCAGCTGCACGCAGTTCGCTCCATCAAACCCCAAGCTGATTATATAATAGACGTAGATGAGAGCAAATATTCTTATACGCTATTGGCACCATGAGGTCTCATTTTCAGGTTTCCACTGAAAATAAAATGAAAGAAAGGCAGATAAAAAGGGGTTTTCAGCTCTCAGTTGCACTTAACAACTGCAAGCCCGCCTGTGCCTTTCTTATCCTCCAGCGAGATATTCAAATCTCTCATTCTATCTCTTATCTCATCTGACAGCGCCCAATCCTTCTTGGCCCTGAGCTTCTGCCTGATCTCGGAGATCAGCTCCACAAGATCGCCTGTGACGTCCTCGCTCTTTCCAGTGCAGAATCCCACGCCCAAGAATTCTCCAACTTCCTCCAGAAGCGCCCTGACATCAGAGAGCTCCTTTGGGGATATGCCCCCCTCAGCTATGCGGCGGTTCACATCCCTGACCAGGTCAAAGATTATGGACAGGGCTCCAGGCGTATTGAAATCATCCTCCATGGCATCTATTATCCTGGTCCTTATCGCGCCTATCTCCTCGCCATAGCCCTCAGCCAGGTCCTTTTCCCCTTCTCCGGACCCAGCCAGCCGCTCATCTATGGCCTGGACCAGATTGTGAATCCTGTCCAGGCTCTTCCTGGACTGCTCCAGAGCCACTTCACTGAAGTCTATGGGGCTTCTGTAGTGGGTGGAGAGTATGAAGAACCTGAATGTCTCAGGGTCATACCTGGCCAGAATATCTCTGATGGTTGTGAAGTTGCCAAGCGACTTGGACATTTTTTCGCCATTCACATTGAGGAACCCGGTATGCATCCAGTACCTGACCAGTGGCTTTTTGCCCGATGATGCCTCCATCTGGGCGATCTCAGCCTCGTGGTGAGGAAATATCAGGTCTCTTGCACCTCCATGAATATCATACTGAGGCCCGAAATAGGTCTCAGTGATGGCCGTGTCCTCAATATGCCACCCTGGCCTGCCTCGACCCCATGGCGAGTCCCAGGTGGGACCCTCATCTTTCTTCTTCCAAAGAGAGAAGTCGGCATGGTTCCTCTTGGATGGATCTGGCTCTATCCTGTGATTCAACAGATCTTCAGGCGATTGATGAGAGAGCTTTCCAAAGTCGGGGAACCTGGACTCATCAAAGTAGACTCCAGTCTCAGTCTCATAGGCAAAGCCCTTCTCGACCAGCCTTTTTATCTGATCAATGATCTCCACTATATGCCCTGTCGCCCTGGGATAGAGGCTGACCATGTTCACCCCAAGAGCGCTCATGTCCTCAATGTACCTCTTCTCAAACTTTCGTGCCAGGACCTGGGGCGAGACATTCTGCTGAGAGGCACGGTTGATTATCTTATCATCGATATCTGTGATGTTCTGGACATAGAAGACACTGAGGCCTTTATGTCTGAGATATCTTGCGATAAAGTCGAAGGCAATATAGGTCCTTGCATGTCCTATGTGAGCATCATCATAGACTGTGGGGCCGCATACAAAGAGCCTGACCCGTCCCTCATGTATGGGCAAGAAGACCTCCTTCTCTCCTGTTAGGGTATTGTATATCTTCATAAGGCCGGCGTCGGGAATCGAACCCGAATAACGCGGTCTGCAGCCGCGTACCTGGCCACTCGGTCACTCCGGCGGATGTGGTCTGGTCTGGTCCGGACCTGGACCCTGGATAGCCATAGCCTCAACCTCTCCAGGCATGTTCAATGACCCACTGCT
>DATMZB010000598.1:0-4500 GCA_035560655.1 Methanotrichaceae archaeon
GTAATCATATAACCTAACATATATAACTTTACACGATAGTTATAAAATGGGCATAAAATGGACTTAAAGCTTAATGGTTAATGCTTGAGGGGCTATTATCGCTAATAGCTGCTCATGCAAATCATCTCTTAATCGCTTTTATTATTTCCCCTGTTACCCCGCTGGTAGTACTATTTCCGCCGAGATCTGGCGTCTTTATGCCCTGTTCCAGGGACCATTGAACTGCAGCCTCTATCTTTCCTGCCATGTCAGCCCTGCCAAGATAATCCATCATCATGGCAGCGCTCCTTATTGCGCCTATTGGGTTGGCTATTCCCTTGCCGGCAATATCAGGCGCACTTCCATGGATGGGCTCAAAGAGGGCATATTTATCCCCTATATTGGCACTGGCACACAATCCCAGGCTGCCTGCAATGCCCGCAGCCTCATCGCTCAGTATATCTCCAAAGAGGTTTGTGGTGACAAGGACATCGAACCTCTCGGGGTTCCTGACCAGGTTGTAGGCTGCTGCATCCACCAGCATGTCGTCGTGCTCCACACCCTGGCTCTCTGCAACGTCACGGCATATCTGCAGGAAGAGGCCGTCGCTTTTCAATACATTGGACTTGTGGACAATGGTCAGCTTCTTTCTCTTGGCCGCAAGCTGGCAGGCCTTCATGGCGATCCTCCTACAGCCGTGCCTGGTGATCACCCTTACAGTGCTTGCCTGGTCCTCTCCCAGCTCCTCTATCCCGGAGTACAGGCCCTCTGTATTCTCCCTGACGATGATGAGATCTATTTTGCCGTCTTGAAACGGCCTGATATTGGCATACAGGTCCAGCTCCTTTCTAATCCTTAAGAGCACAGACTTGTACTTGGGATCCGATGGCGTGGTTATGGCCCCAAAGAGAACACAGCGGCATTCTTTCATCGCCTCCAGGTCTTCATCTGCCAGTGCGACCCCGGTCCGCTTCCACCTGCCCAGGCCCACCTCCAGATCAACCTGGTCTATCTCTGCACCTGCGGCCTCAAGCACAGCCAGGGCGCTGTCTATAACCTCCGGGCCTATGCCGTCTCCCCTGATCACTGCGACTTTCTCACTGTGTTGACCAGACATCTTATCGCCTCTGATACCTCGTGGGGCCCGTCACCCCAGTGCACCACAATCCCCTGGTGCCCGTCCCTCTTGATCAGCCCTCTTCTCTCCGATTTGCAGCACCTGGCAATGAACGGCCCCTCCGGGTGGAGGCTGCTTAGAGGGCACATGTTGATGAACTCAAAATCCTTGCCTGGATTTGTGGCCAGGAAGATCTCCCTGGATACCTCGCAGCCCACGATCCTGGGCCTCTCGTGGGTGACCTTGTCCGAGTCGAGCGACCTGCCCAGGCCCGAGGCCCGGCATGGATAGTAGACGCAGTCGCAGTCGAACTTTTTCAGCTCCAGGACCTTTGGCCTGAACTGGACGGTCAGATCTCCTATAACTCCGCAGCGTTCCAGGTTTCCTATGACATAGATCAGCCATGGCGGGTTTGGTGGTGCGACATCCAGTATATCTATGGTCAATATCTGTCCTGGGTCCGGCTGGTGGACGAAGTTGATGTGCTCATCAGGGCCCTTGAAGAGCACAGTGTTTACTCCATCTCTGCAGAGGTCGTAGGCCAGCCTTATCAGCATAGCCCTGTCCCTGGTATTGATCTTTTCAGGGTACTCGACGATCTCTTTTCCAGAGGCTATTAGCCTTAAGCTGTCCAGGTGGCGCATGAATCCCTGGCCGCTGCTGCTGACCTCATAGAGTGCCGGCCCTTCTTGGGATATCAGATACCTGGTGGAAAAATATACAGGCTCGCCTGGATGCTGGCGGTCCTTTATGCCCACTGACTTGTAATCTTCAGGGAATATCACATCATCACACCAGACCCTTCTCTTTCCTGCGGTGGGCCACAAGGCCTCCGTCCTGGAGTATCTCCATGAGGAAGTCGGGCATCCTTGTCCCCCTGACTGTGGAGTCCCCGACCCGGACAGTGCCGGATGCCAGGTCAACCTCCACTGCATCGCCCTGAGAACAGATCACCTCTGCCTCTACCACAGGAAGGCCTACATTTATGGCATTGCGGTAGAATATCCTGGCAAACGACCTGGCTATGATGCAGGATACTCCAGCTTCCCTTAGCGCCAGAGGTGCCTGCTCTCTTGACGAGCCGCAGCCGAAGTTCCTGCCAGCAACAAGAACATCGCCCGGCCTGACACTGGATGCGAACTCCGGGTCCAGGCCTTCCATTGCGTGGGCTGCCAGAACAGACAGGTCCTTGGTCCTCAGGTACTTGCCGGGGATGATGACATCTGTGTCAACGTCATCTCCGAAGATCCATGCGCGCCCCTTGATCATGGTTGTGAATATTTCATATCACTATTTGGTTTTTCCGCTGCCCTCTGAAAAAAGGTATATACTCCCAGGTTCGACTATTATGCCAGATACTGGAGGTGGTCTGGCTGCTGGAACTTGAAGATCTATCGGTCAGCATAGGCGGTAAACTCGTTCTGAAGAATGTCAACCTGCATGTAGGCCAGGGGGAGACTCACGCCCTCTTTGGTCCCAATGGAACTGGCAAGACCACGCTGCTCAATGCCATAGCTGGCATACCCAGGTATGTGGTAGAAGGCGGCAGCATCATATTCAAGGGCCAGGACATAACCAGGATGTCCATGGACGAGAGGGCGCGCTTGGGGATAGGCATGGCCTTCCAGCGCCCTCCGGCCATCAGAGGCCTCAAGCTTCGTGACCTGATAAAGATCATCAACCCCAAGGCGGATGCGAATGCCCTGCTAAAAGAGATGGACTTCGAGGACTTTGGAGGCAGGGATGTCAACCGCGGCTTTTCAGGTGGCGAGGTAAAGCGCTCTGAGATGGTCCAGCTCCTGGCCCAGCAGCCCGACTTCGTGATGCTGGATGAGCCCGACTCAGGAGTGGATTTAGAGAACATAAAGCTGATAGGCCAGGCCATAAATGAGCTTACCCAGAAGAACATCAGGCCCAGCTCACGCACCAAGTCGGGGATCATCATCACCCACTTTGGCCATATACTGGAGTACATGAAGACAGACCGCGCCCACGTCATGCTCGGCGGGTCTATAGTTTGCAGCGGCGATCCTGTGGAGATACTGGATCAGATAAAGAAGAGCGGGTATGAGGGGTGTGTGGCATGCCTATGTCCGAGATAGAGGATAGGGCCAGGAAGGCCAAAGAGAAGAAGGCCCTGTACGGCACAGATGTCGACCTGGAGAGCTATGAGTCGAAGGCCAGTCCTCATGAAGAGGTAAAGAGCGCCGAGGATCTTCCCTCAGAGGTCAAGAAGGCTGCCCTGGACGTTGGAGTGAGCCTGGACAAGGAGTCTTCTGGAGCATATGTCCAGATGGACCAGAGCCCGGTGATTGCCAAGTCCATGTTTGATGGTGTGGAGATAATGGACATGGCAAGCGCCCTCAAGAAGTACGACTGGCTGCAGGACTACTGGTGGAAGCTGGTATCTCCGGATGCAGACAAGTACACGGCAGACGTGGCCCAGGCGCCGCCTGCAGGGTACTTCATCCGCGCCAAGGCCGGCATGAAGACGATCTTCCCGGTCAAGAGCTGTCTGTACCTGGGGTCGACCGACGTCAACCAGAGGGTCCACAATGTGATCATAGCCGAGGAAGGAAGCGAGCTGCACGTCATAACAGGCTGCACGACACCTGCCCACGTCCAGAGGGGGCTCCACATTGGCGTCTCTGAGTTCTTCATAAAGAAGAACGCCAAGGTCAGCTTCACAATGGTCCACTCCTGGGGCAAAGAGGTTGAGGTGAGGCCAAGGACCGGGATTACCATAGCTGAAGGGGGATCCCTCTCAAACAACTACATACTGCTCAGGCCTGTCAAGACCATCCAGACATTCCCAACCTGCACACTTGCAGGCCGGGGGGCTGTGGCCAGCTTCAACACTGTGATATACTCCACAATGGGCAATATCGATGTGGGTAGCAATATCTTCCTGAATGCTCCTGAGACCAGCGCCGAGTCCATCTCCAGGGTCGTATGCGTGGGTGGAGAGGTCATAGCCAGGGGCAGGATGACGGGCACAGTTCCAGGTGCCAGGGCTCATCTGGAATGCGTCGGGCTTCTGCTGTCTGATAAGGGGAGGATCTACTCCATACCGGAGCTGGACGGCAGGTCTAAGGACCTTGATATGTCCCATGAGGCTGCTGTTGGAAGAATCTCTGAGGAGGAGCTGGAGTATTTGATGTCCAGAGGCATGAACTCTGAGCAGGCTACAAGCGTCATAGTCAGAGGCTTCCTGGATGTTGAGATAAAGGGGCTGCCTGAGGAGCTCAAGCAGGAGATAAAGAATATCACCCAGAGGGAGGACCTGAAAGGGTCCTGATCCCCTTTTCTTTTGGTTTTCTATTTTGATTAGATTTTAAGGTACAGCTGATGCTAATTTTCTATTCAACATCGCTACACTTTCGCATCGAAGGGCTGAATAGTCT
>DATMZB010000599.1:0-2078 GCA_035560655.1 Methanotrichaceae archaeon
GTGATATCAGGGTATTTTAAGTCATATAATATTTTTAAGTCGCGTGATATCGCCGCGAGATATCAGGATTTTCTAAGTCGTATGATATCGCACGGCGATATCAGAAAGTTAAAGATTTTCGGGGTCGTTGGAGAGGACTGCAGTCCACCACCAGCGAGCCATGTCCACGAGGTCGCGGCTGAACATTCCTGAAAGCCTGTACTCTCCGCCTTTATTGGCTATGAGTCCAGCGCCCAGAAGCTTGTTTCTCATGGCATAGAATGCAGATCTGCTCACTCCCAGCTCATCCATGACCTGCCGCCATTCTCTGGTCTTGAGGGTATTGTTCGCCTTCTGCCTCACCTCAACCAGGATAAGGAACCTCCTGCCCCGGATGGCTGTGGTCTCGTCCTGAAAAAGCCTGAGCATCAGCTCTAGATAAGGATCTCTGGACCTGCTTATTGAATGCTCTGACTTGGACCTGACCTTTAAAGTAGTGACAGTTCGGGGAGCATCCTTCACAGCGGTCATGAAGGTCTTGAGCTCAGCACCGATCTGGCCAGATCTGCATACTCTTCTCTGAGGCTATAGATCTTGGGAGACCTGTATGAGGCCTTGCTCACATGCAATATTCCCAATCGCGAGCAGATATAGCCTACCATAGAGGCAACCACCCTTTGAGAGACCTCAAACCTCTCGGTAACCATGGTGTAGAGGGAGATCACCGTGACCTCGTTAGCCTCGACTATTGACTGCAAAATAAACCGCCTAAGCCCGTCAGTATCCATAGCCAGGAACCTGATCAGGCGACCACATATCTCAGTCCGTTCCGGTTTCATGCCAAGCCACCCCCAGACTACGCCCTCGACAATTAGATATAGTTTGGGAGGACGTCTGATATATACCTTGCTATTATAAGGCCGCTCATGCCAGAGCCTCTGCAGGCACTGCATCCGCCGGCTTGCAGCAGCATCTACAAGCCCAATTAACATTGAGCATATAGAATAAAGCACTTGCGCTCAGAAGGTAGTCACTCTATGTCGCGCCCTGATACACAGATGGATGGAGAAGATGATCAATACAGCCCTGAGAGCCAGGATGAGGCCGCAGGCTTTGACGTCCTGGAAACAGAGCCTGCGAGCGCTGAGATGTGGCTCCAAAAGGGCATCGCCCTGCGTAAGATGGGCAGGTACGATGAGGCCCTGGAGTCCATTGCCAGAGCCATAGACCTGGACCCGTCCATGGCTGACGCCTGGACAAACAGGTCTTCAGCGCAAAACAGCCTGGGTCGTTACCATGAGGCATTGGAATCTGCCCTTGAATCCATAAAGATCGACCCCCTCCGGGCCAGGACCTGGATAGTGAAGGGGTTTGCACTGCACAACCTGGGCAGGTATGAGGAGTCTGTGGCGAGCTATGCCAGAGCTATAGAGCTGGACCCTCAGGGCGCTGACAGCAGACGTGCCTGGAACAACCGCGGGGCCGCCCTTGACAATCTCAAGAGGCATGAAGAGGCCATAGATAGCTATGAAGAGGCAATAATGATAGACCCCTTTGACAGCTATGCCTGGAACAATAAGGGTGTGGCCTTAAGCGCCCTCTCCAGAAATGAGGAGGCTCTGATGTGCTTCAGGAAGGCAGTGGAGATCGATCCCCAGTATACCACGGCCTGGAAGAACATGAGCATGAGCCTGAAGGCACTCGGCAGGGATGATGAGGCCAGAGAGGCTGCACAGATGGCAGAGGAGCTGGACTGAAGACCCAGGAAGACTTCAGGTAGCCCCCTTTCTATGAGACATGCCCTGCTCAGGCAGCATCCTCTATTGATCTATGGCATATAGACATTTTTGAGACCAATTAATAAAGATTCATAGGCCGTATGCCAGGCCGGGCCAGATAATGAGCCTCATGCCGAGAAAAGGTGGCTGCAGACGGCCATAGCAAACTTTTTTATCTCGACAATTGTAAAGGACAGGGGAGGCTTTGGTGGTAACTTTGGCGGTTACAAACTCCCCTGCAAAGTGTGCCCAGGATGGGCACACTTACTAAAGCAGTGTGAGATATGAATTTTGTTGAGATCAAATAAGATAAATTCATAT
>DATMZB010000600.1:0-8749 GCA_035560655.1 Methanotrichaceae archaeon
CTCAGGAAGATATAAAGAAAATCGCAGCAGAAGTGAGCAAAAAGTTAGCTTCGTCGATATCTTCTGGCACATCTGGTGCAGAAGCACTTTCAGCCTCCGCGGGAGCAACCTGTTTCAGATGCGGTCGTCTTGGCACTTACAGGTGTGAGGATAACTTCGAGTGCACAACCGAGTTCAGATGCGGTCGCGGGTTCATAAGAGTAGCTGAACAGGTCTAGGCGATGATCTACAAGAGCGCATGATATGCAAAGCGATTTGGTGGATGAGATTAGCACTGCTCTGTTATCAGAGCATGCCAATCTCGATCAACTTTATGGCAATATAGTAAGTGACATCGGGCTATCTCCCAGTGAGGCAGACCATTTTCTATACCATATAATCAGACAGTTAAATCTGGCTTTTTTCCCTCCTCTGACCGACATGGAGCTGATATTAACTGAGGGATGTAACCTGGCCTGTTCTTATTGCTTCGAGAAGGAGATGGTCGGGTATGAAAAAATGTCCCAGAGCGTGGCACGAGCATCTGTCGATCTTTTATTTGACTATTCTCTTGACGAGAAGGAGCTGCATATAACCCATTTTGGCGGCGAACCTCTTCTAAACTTCCCAATGGTTCAATATGTCACAGAATATGCAGAGGAGAAGGCCGGGCTTCTTGGAAAGTCCCTTGAGCTGAGCATGACCAGCAATGGCATTCTTCTCGACGAGTCCATCGCCAACTATCTTGCAGATCACAAAATAAGCGTGCTTTTGAGCATCGATGGGTGCGAATCAACTCATAACCGTTTCAGGATAGACCGGCAGGGCCGCGGAACTTTTGATAAGGTTATAAAGGGACTCAGGGTCCTCAAGAGAGTACAGCCATGGATAGGGGTCAAGATGACCGTCATGCCTGAGAATGTGCCCAGGCTGTACGAAGATGTTCTGGGCCTCTATGACCTGGGCGTAAACCAGTTCATCATCGGCCATGCTACAGGCGTAGAATGGTCTGGTGAAGGGATGAACGCCTATGGCGAAGAGCTGAGGAGAGTAGCTCAGTGGTACAGAGGGGAATCTCGCCAGGATCTGAAGATAGCAGAGTTTGATCATCTGGATAAGGCCTCTGGATATTTTGGATGCCGGGCTGGCCGAAACAGCATCTCGGTATCTGCCAATGGAGAGATCTCCGCCTGCTCAAAGGTTTTGTCTCTGAACAACCGGCAGCTCTTGGCGAAACTTGGCGATGTAAGACATGGACTGACTTGTTTCCGCAACAGAGCAGAGCTGATAAGCTGCTCAAAGCTATATTCGGCATGTGAGGCACAGGGTATTGAGAAGGACTTCCTGGGGGGATGCTTTGCCTCAAACTATTCAGACGCCCATGATATCTTCCAGCCCAGCATCCAGGAGTATAAATTCTCCCTGCTAGAGCGATCGATCAGATCTGAGTTCGCTCCTCCTGAGCCTCACCAGCTATAATCGATAGGTGCTCATAAAGTCAATTGAGCTATGCCAGGGACCATTCGGACTTGAGCGATTGGAATGTCTGCTCAGAGCTCGACTCATTTTTCAGCAAAAGAGTAAATAGGCGGCGGCAAAATAGAGATAACTAGGAACTATGAAAGAAAAGCCTGGGCTTAAGCGCGAGCTTGGCCTCCTCGAAGTGACCGTCTCAGGCATCGGCATCATCCTTGGCGCCGGCGTATATGCCCTGATTGGAGAGGCTGCAGGCCTTGCCGGAAATGCCGTCTGGATTTCTTTTGCCTTAGCTGCCATGGTGGCGGTCTTCACCGGCCTCTCCTATGCCGAGCTCTCATCCATGTTTCCTAAGGCATCGGCAGAGTATGTATACACTCTCAATGCCTTTGGATCTCGCATAGCATTCATCATAGGCTGGCTGATCATCTTCAGCGGCATAATTGGAGCCGCCACTGTTGCCCTGGGGTTTGCAGGCTACTTCAATGTCATCACCAAAGTGCCGCTCATGTCTTCTGCCCTCGGACTAATAGTCATCCTGTCAGCACTGCTTATGGTTGGCATAAAGCAGTCTGCCTGGGTGGCCATGATATTCACTCTCATAGAATCCTTGGGCTTGGCCTTCATAATCGTCCTTGGCATACCCTACATTGGCAGCATGAACTACCTTGAAGCGCCTCATGGCCTTGATGGAATCTTCCAGGCAGCATCCCTGATCTTCTTTGCCTTCATAGGCTTTGAGGAGATGGTCAAGCTCTCTGAGGAGACCAGGGACCCCGAGAAGGTAATACCAAGGAGTCTGATGCTGGCCATTGCAGTAAGCATAGTTCTGTACATCCTGGTGTCCATCAGCGCCGTAAGCGTCCTTGGCTGGCAGAGGCTGAGTGAATCCTCAGCGCCCTTTGGAGACATCGCCTTTGCAGCTCTCGGTCAGAGCGCATTTTTTATCCTGTCAGTAGTAGCCATCTTTGCTACCACCAACACAGTACTGCTCATGCTCCTGGCAGCGTCCAGGATAACCTACGGCATGGCTGAATCTGGCTCTCTTCCCCGGTCTCTGGCAAGAATCAGCGCATCGACCAAGGCACCCTGGGCAGCCATACTGGCCATAATGGTCCTTACAATGGCCTTCGTCTTCCTGGGAGACATTGGGCTGGTGGCAAGCGTCACCAACTTCACACTTTTTGTGACCTTCATGACAATCAACGCCGCCCTGATAGTCCTGAGACGCCGCTCTCCAAACATGGTCAGGCCTTTTAAGGTCCCTGGAGCTATTGGCATGATGCCGATACTGCCTCTGATTGGGCTTTTCTTCAATATCTTCATGCTCTCTCAGCTGTCTCTTGAGGTAATAGCGATAGGAATAGCCCTGACCGTTTTGGGTGGCATTTTTTCGCTCAGGAAGAGCAGCCTTGAAGGGCGAGCTTAGGCGGGAATGAGCATACTATGATACGGCCACCTGGCAGTCATGGGCATGAGATCGTTAGCTGGAAACGCAAAATAGTTATAGCCAGAATGCCCAAGTCTCTAACAATTTCTGTGAGGTGGTCTTCTTGCGAACTGCAACTATATATGAAATCGGCATGGCGCTGATTCTGGTCTTCCTGTTTATGGCAGTGTCGCCTATATCAGGCCAGGTGGCGCAGAATTACTCCGTGAATGTAGACAATGATCCCATCATAGGTTCTCATTTAGTGGATTCGAATGGCTATTCACTGTATGTTTATACTAGTGATCCATCGGGCAACAGCACCTGCACAGGCCAGTGTGCTGCCAACTGGCCGCCTTTCTATGCAGGAAGCAGCATAACCCTTCCATCAGGACTTAGCAACTCCAACTTCGGCACAATCACCAGGGCAGACGGAACGAAGCAGACTACCTATATGGGCAGGCCGCTCTACAGGTTTTTTGGAGAGCAAAATCCTGGAGATGCCGGTGGCGATGGTGTGGGAGACGTCTGGTATGTGGCCAGGCCTAACGGCGTGATACAGGCACTCGGCAATTCAACAACAGGCACTACTGGCAGTGCTGTTGGCAGCTCACCGGCGAACATCAGCAACAGCTCAATAGCAAGCAGAACTGCCAGCTCAATATACAATAGTGTTGCCAATGCTACAGGTTCTGTGGCAAACAGGACTGGCTATTAAAGGGATTGAGATAGGCTAAAACTGGCAAAATTGGATAAGAAGATACCTTGGCCCAATGGCCGGATCTGGCGCCGCTATGTGAGATAGATGAGATGGCATAAGGTAGAATTCGGGCATATGCCTTTCTCTGATCCGGCCTAAATTTTTTCTACTGGATTGCCTGAATGAAGACGTCCGATCTCGGCTCAATGATAATAGCCCTTTAAAACCTTGAGCGCATTCAAAGTGACCCATTTGCTGGGCCTGCCTTTTTCCTCGATATCAACCTGAAATCTTCCATTGAATGTGCTGGCAAGCTTCCAGGTGCCGCTGGAGTCCTGCCTGGATACCACCAGGTCAACGGCCTCTTGCATCCTCTCGTCTCTGCATCCAAGCTTTGTCAATATCCCCAATATCTCTAGGACATCTGTCCCGTACATCATTGGAAAGCCAAACCGCGTCCATCCGGGCTTGGATACCTTGGCGAGATCATGGCTCCTTTTGTAGATATGATGCTTTAGCAGGTACTCAGTTCCCTCTTTGATCGTCTGTTGAACTTCGGGAGACCTCTTTTCTGGCGGTATTTCCGACAGAGCCTTCAGGGCTTTGACAGCGCCCATGTGGCAGGTGTGTCTTCCAAAGCACATTTCATAACGATCATAAGGCCAGCCTTTCGGGGGATTTTCAATAGCATCATCAAACCTCTGGTATCTCGCAATCCAGCCTATTCCTCTCTGGAGGCGCGGGTCGTCGAGATATCCAAGCCTGATGAGGCTCCATACCATGTTTCCTGTGAGGCAGGGGATCACCTCGCTGTGCCTGCCGCCTCCGGCCTTGGTGCTGTGATGCATTGAAAAGCCGCCGCTTTCCTGGTCCTGGGAGCGGTCGAGCAGGAACTCGCAGGCTTTTTTGATGCGTTTGTCTTCTCCGTCGGCCAGGTGCTCAGCCAGGATGATGAGCTGCCAGACGCTTCCTTTGTACTTGCTGACATAGAGCCTGTCAGGATCGCCCCAGTAGCCCTCATCTTCCTGCTTGGCCAGGATCTGGGAGACGACGCCCTTTGCCATGATCTCCTGCCTGGCTTTTGCTACCTCTGGGTCGCTGGCAGGCTTTTCTAGGAGGTCTACCAGGGTCAGGTATCGGACTGAAGGATTGTCCTCTGTCAGAAGCCAGGTTGTTGGGTCTGAGTTTAAGAACGACTTCCAGTTGCTCATCTATCGTTGATTTCTATGTAGGATTTTGAAGTTTTCGTTTATAATTTCTCACCAGAGGTCATGGCCTTGAGACATGTTTAGGGGATGCTCCCTAGGTTCGGATAGTGGGCGCTATTCTGAGAACGAAGATCTCAACTTTCTGGATGGCGCTCTATGCCCTGGGTGTCTCAAGGCCTTGGTCCAAAACGCGTCCGCGGGGAACATTTACGTCGTTAGGCAAGCTCTTGCCTAGAACTGTTTTATAGTAGCGACCACGCCTATCGAAGGTGAACGCCACTGCACTGCCTTTGGGTGTCGGTGTAGTTACCGTTCGATGATTATAAACCTACCCATTCTTATCTTGCCAATGTTAACGACCTCATGATAGCAATCGAGTTGCCGCATTCTCTGCAGGGATTATTCACATGCACCCCTTTTCACCAACTGTATGGTATTCCCCCACGGATCACTCAAAACCACCAAGTTCTCTCCAGGCCGCTTAATGGAGCATTTTTCAATAAATCTGGCCCCCTTCGATACCAGATATTCAGCCTCCTCGTCCGGATCTTCGCTCTTCAATGCAATATGCAGCTGCAAGTGATGGCTCATCCCATTGGTGAGTGGCAAAACATTTGGAACCTTCCCAAGTTCAAGCATAACCTTATCGCTGCCATCAGTGACGAATGCCACCCCTTTCTCTTCATCCTGAGCTGAGAATTTGATATTGAACCCCAGCGTCTCCCGATACCAGTTCGCCATCTCGATAGGCTCTTCAACGCAGATTCCTATATGCTCTATCTCGTACTTTCTCATTGCATCAACCCATTGATCTCCTTCATTCTTTTTCCTCGCAGCCTTGATCGCTCATCCTCAGGTCGCCTTCTCTATTCCTGCAACTCGAAGATGAGTATAAATATCATTCGCAGCATCTATTTCAGAAGCAATTGGAAGTGGAAAAGCAAATGTCAAACTCAAAAGATGGAAATTTGGAGCTGCTGACTGATAAGAACAGCCTTTTAGTCCTGGTGGACTTTCAGCCTTCGATGTTCAAAAGCATCGCTTCTGGAGATAAGACCATAATAAAGAGCGCTGCCATCGGCGCTGCCAAAGCTGCGAGCATTCTTGGGATTCCTGTTGTTCTGTCATCAATCAATCCCAAATATAATGGAAATTTCATCCCGGAGATCTCTGGACTGTTTCCAAACCAGGAGGTATTTGCACGAAAAGTACCAAGCTTTGATGCCTTCGAAGACGAAGGAACCTGGAGCGCAGCTAAAAAGCTGGGCAGAAAGAAACTGGTCATCTCAGGGCTGTGGACCAGCATGTGCTTTGCATACACCGCCATTCATGCCTTGAAAGAGGGATATGAAGTCTATGGCTTGATGGATGCTGCCGGTGATTCCACGCCAGATGCACATAAGTATGGTATCAAGAGGATGCTGCAGGTCGGGGTCGTCCCAATCACCCTTGAGTCACTGGTATCTGAATGGATGCACGACTGGAACAATCCAAAATCAGGCGAGCTTGTCAAAGAGGTTTACTCGAAGTATGGTGCAATGATCGGGCTTCAATGATATCGATCTTCAATGATGTCCGTTCCCGTTGCCTTAGCGTAGCATCTTATACATCAGCCACATCACATTCAGCGCTGTGAAAGGCTCGAAGACGATATGCTTCATACCTTTTCTTTGATGAGGCAGATAGTCAATCATGTTTTATTCTGTCTCAACAGATGGAGCAGGATCTTCCAATCAATTATCCTGATAGGCCAAGTCCTCTGCCGCTCAATCTATATACCAACGAAAGAATCTCTCTTCTGGTGGCGCAATGCTCGAACGCATTCCCATGAGCTGGGAGCTGATCAAGGCCAGTGCGGCTGTACTTATATCGGACAAAAAGCTTTTGATATTTCCAATCATCTCTGCAATAGGCATGCTGGTAGTGACCGCCACATTTGCCCTGCCGCTCAGCTCAACAGGCGGCCTCGATCATGAAGACCTGGGTCCGAGCAGCTACCTGGTCCTCTTTGCCTTTTACCTGGCACAATATTTTGTAGCTATCTACGCAAACTCTGCACTGGTGGGGGCCACTCTGATCAAGCTCAGGGGTGGCGACCCGACTGTTAGAGATGGCCTGAGAATTGCCAGCAGCCACCTGGGATCGATCATGAGCTACGCAGCAATCTCAGCAATAGCCGGGGTGATACTGAGGTGGTTCCAGGAGATTATCTATGTCAACTCCGCCCTGATGGGGGCCGATCTGATCAGATTTAAGGGAGGCGACATAATTGTCAGAGATGGCCTGAGAACTGCCAGCGGCCACATGAGGCCGGTTATAGGCTATGTGGCCAACTCACCAACATTCAGGTTAATACCAGAGTGGTTCCAGGATAGGGGAAGCTTAGGCATCACTGCTTCGTCCATCTTCGGCTTGGCCTGGAGCCTGGCCACCTTCCTGGCTGTGCCTGTGCTTGTGGCTGAGGATCTGGGGCCGATGGAGTCCGTTCAGCGCAGCATGCAGCTTCTCAGGAAGACCTGGGGAGAGCAGGTAGTGGGCAACTTCAGCATAAGCCTGATCTTCTGGCTCTTTCTCCTGGCATCGATGATCGTGGGAATAGGGGCCGTATTCTTATTGGACTCTGCGGGATCTGATCTGTTGATACTGTCGGTGGTCATTGTCATCCTGATTGTGATGTCAATCCTGGTATTATCAAGCTCAGCTCTGAGCGGCATCTTCTCAGCTGCGGTTTACAGCTATGCAGCTACGGGGAGCACTGGTGGGTTCTTCAGGGAGGACTTGATAAGGGGAGCTTTCAGGACGAAAGGCAGGGCATCTATTCAACTTCAGCAAGGAGCGTGAAGGCCGACCATCTGTAGAATGGCCTTCTGCGTCGCCTGATGGATATTGAAGGTTTCCTAGTATTGGTTTATGCATACCTGCAAGCTTTCTTAGCCTGGCAGCATCTGCACCGACCACAGCGTGAACAGGCCGAGGTCGTTCCTATCACCCTTGAGTCGCTAGCATCTGAATGGATGCACGACTGGAAAAATCCCAAGTCGGGCGAGCTTGTAAAGGAAGTGCATTCAAAATACGGCGCAATGATAGGGATGAGCTAGAAAAAGCCGTTTGAGGGCATCTTTCTCATCTTTTCTGACCGAGGATCAAGAACACGGCTCTCTTGAGTATCAGCTCATTATCTGCGTTCATGTACAGGAAACGTGATATATCCCTGTCCTGTAGTCCGTTCTCTAACATATCTCTGATCCTCTCAATGCTGCTTTCCGACTGATGTGCATGGCCCAGATACTCGCGGAAGTTCAGCTCTATCTCCAAAGCCAGGGATCGGATCACCTTAACCTGGTTTTGATCAAAGAGATCTATGAATTCATGCCTGCGTAAAGTAGCATTATGACTGACATCAACTTCTCTCTCAAGAGCCTCAAAGAATGAATTTACCTTGTAATCATCATACGCCATTATGTCCTGGACTGACAACCGCCCACCAGGCCTGCAGCATCGCAGCATCTCCTTGAAAACCCCGGGATAATCCTGCATGTGGTGAAACGCTGACCTGCATTGAACGATAGAGAACGAGCTGGCAGCGCAGGGGATTCGCTCAACATCATGGCATTCAAAGGCGATGTTGGCCAGACCGCTGGAGCAGGCTTGTTTTTGCGCCAGCTCGATCATACCCTGTGAAATATCGATGCCATGAGCGCCCTTGATCCTCTTTGCACAGAACAGGGAGAACTCTCCTGTTCCGCAGGCAACATCCAGCAGCTCATCCCCTTTCTCAAAGCCGATGAACTCGAAATAGGCCTGCATGTACTCTTCATTCCTGGTCACAGACCAGTTGCTGAAGCTTTTTGCCTGTGCATCAAACTGCCTTTTGATGATCTCTTTCCTGTCCATCTTTCAGGCTATTGTTCTCATATGGATGATAACCATTGCCCACTGGGGGGGAGTGTCTATTAT
>DATMZB010000601.1:0-5940 GCA_035560655.1 Methanotrichaceae archaeon
CTGTTTGGCCATAGCCTCCTGGATCGCTCATCTGGTCCTATAGGGCCTGAATGTATGTGGTGGCTTGGTAGCTTGGGACGAATTTCCATACCTATCTTCGTATATTCGATCTTCTGGCGGACCCGTCTCAAATCAACCACCAGGTCCTGGCAGGATCGATCTTACTTCTGTCCGGGTTTTCAGGGTCCTGCCTTATGTCTCCCTTGATATTTCTCAGCGTCCACTGGCCTGCGGGCTCAACTATCCTCAGGCTCAGATCGAGATGAGCTCTCGCCACCGGATGGAAACTCTCTAATGCGAACCTGGAATGACCTGGCCTTGGCGATGGCAAAATATGCTCCGTGTTCGGGCTTGTGTTTGGCTGTACTGTTAAGCTGTCAGCAAAGTAGATCCCTCATTTTTTCTCACCACAGGCTACTGCAGCGCTAGACACTTTAACCATGTGCGTTTGGGCAATTCTTGCAGGTTTTCTTTGAAAAGTGGATCTGAATATGTCCTTCGTCTTGGGCCAGCGTTTAATGGACATTATAAATCTTCCTATTGATGCAATCTTTGTGAGCTTCTACATCACTAAATACCATGCAGCATTTCAATTAACCATCGCCAAGGCATCTAATTGAGATCGTGGCGGCCAGACAGATGGGGACGCCGACCGCCATGCTGCCTTCCTTTGATGCTATGAATCTGAGGTGAAATCGATTGAGCCAATTATACGATCCGACTATAAATTTGGAGAGCACCACCTGCCCCAATAGGGAGCAGAGGGCGAATGGAATAAACGCCTGGTATGGCAATGCCTCACAGCTAGTAAAAGAGGCTAAGGAAGGCAAGCTTCATGCATGCGACCGCAAGTTCCAGCAGACCTCCGGATGCGTCCTGAACTTTTACCTGGCAGTGAGGCTCAACACCATCAGAGACGCGGCCATAATATTCCATGCCCCTGTGGGATGCTCCTCTTCAGCCCTGGGCTACCGGGAGCTGTTTCGAAGCATTCCAGTCTCACTCGGCAGGCCTGCCAGCTACGATCTGCACTGGATTACCACCAACATCAAGGAGAACGATGTGGTCTATGGCGCAGGAAACAAGCTCAAGGCCGCAATCCGGGAGGCAGAGGCAAGGTATTCTCCCCGGGCCATATTCATCCTGACCTCATGCACCTCAGGCATCATTGGAGAGGACATTGAGGGCGCAGCAAACGAGGTTCAGCCCGAGATCAAGGCCAGGATAGTTCCAATCCACTGCGAGGGCGTGCGGTCCCGGCTGGTCCAGACAGGCTATGACGCCTTCTGGCACGGAATTTTGAAGTACCTGGTCAGGAAGCCCGAGAAGAAGCAAAACGATCTGGTAAACGTTGCTGCCATGCTCTCGTACTGCTGGCAGGACCGTCTTGAGATCACCAGGCTTCTTGGAAAGTTGGGCCTGCGCCCAAACTTCGTTCCCGAGTTCGCATCTGTAGAGCAGTTCGAGCAGCTCTCTGAGGCCGCAGTTACCGCTCCTCTCTGCCCGACCTATACTGATTATCTGTCAAAGGGCCTGGAGCAGGAGTATGGAGTGCCGTACTTCCTTTACCCATCTCCAATGGGCATCGCCAACACCGACCAGTGGCTTAGAAAGATTGCAGAGTTCACAGGCAAGGAGAAAGAGGTGGATGTGCTGATAGACGAGGAGCATAAAAAGTGGCTGCCAAAGCTTGAGGCTATAAGAAACGAATTCCTGAGCTTCAAGGGCAATGGAGAGAGGGTGCGCGTGCTCGGCTCTCTGGGACAGGGGCGGCTGCTGGCCCAGATCCCCTACTTCGATGAAATCGGTGTCAGCGCTCCTGCAGCTCTTGCTCAGGATTTCGATAACCTGATACTGGATGAGATAGAGGATGTGATTGAGAGGGTAGGCGACTTCAAGGTCCTTGTAAACACATTCCAGGCTGCTGAGCAGGGCCACATAACCAGGCAGCTCGACCCGGACATCGCCCTTACATGCCCATTCCAGGGAGGCGCATACAAGAGGAACAAGGGCATGACCCGCGTCCACTCACTCAGAAGCGATGGGCTGCCCTGGAGCACCCAGAGCGGATATGCAGGCGCCATAGCCTATGCCAACTTCCTGCTGCAGTCTTTGAAGAGCAAATCGTTCCAGAAGACCATGCTCGAAAAGACTGATGATGCCTATAAAGAGTGGTGGTACAAACAGCCCGACCCCCTCTACTACCAGGAAAAGGGGGTCTGAAGTTGGCTGCAGATTTGAACCAGTCAGAAATAGAATATCCGGAGATCATGGAAGCTCCGAGGTACTCCTGCGCCTTGGCCGGGGCGTATTCCACGGCTGTCGCAACCTATAGAGTGGTGCCCATACTGCATTCAGGCCTTGGGTGCGGCATTGGCCAGCTCTTTGGCCAGTTCTATGCAGGAGGGCAGAATGCAGGCGGTCCTCAGGGTGGCACCAACACGCCTTGCTCGGGTCTGGTGGAAGAGCATGTGATCTTCGGAGGTGAGAACAAGCTTCGTAAGCTTATCAGGTCCACCATAGACATGATGGACGGCGACCTGTACGTGGTCCTGGCCGGGTGCGTGCCTTCTCTGATAGGCGATGACCTGGAGTCGGTGGTCAAAGAGTTTCGGGAAGAGGTGCCCATAATATATGTCAAGACCGCTGGATTCACAGGCAACTCCTATGACGGCTACGAGCTCTTCTTCAATGCCGTGATCGATCAGCTCCTCAAGCCCCGGGCCATCAAAAAGGGGAAGGTGAACATACTGGGCGTAGTCCCATATCAGCACACCAACTGGAAGGGCAATCTACAAGAGCTCAAGAGCACTCTTGGAAAGCTGGGGCTTGATGCAAATATTATCTTCACAGAGAGAAACGGCCTTGAGAACCTGACTGAGATTCCGGCAGCAGAGCTGAACATCGTCCTCTCAACCTGGAACGGCACAAATATTGCAGAAAGGCTAAAAGAGAGGTTTGGGACGCCCTACCTGGCATATCCAAACGTGCCAGTAGGCGGCAAACAGACAAGCCCGCTCCTCCGGGAGATCGCAAGGAAGCTTGACATTCCAGATGATAAAGTGGAAAAGGTCATCGCCGATGAAGAATGGAGGACCTACAGGTTTATGGAGTACATAGGCGATGCACTGGCAATCGGCCTTCCCCATCCATATATCGCTGTAGTGGCCGACAGCGGAACTGCCGTGGGAGTGACCAAGTTCCTGGCAAATGAGCTTGGATATCTGGCAGAGGTTGTGGTTGTAACTGATAACCCTCCAGAGGAGGTCAGGCCAAAGATCGTCAGGGAGCTTACGGATAATATCGAGAGCCCCTTCAAGCCGGAGATTGTCTTCGAGGCCGACTCATTCAAGGTCAGGGAGAAGCTCAAGGACAGGAGCTACCTTGTGCTCCTGGCAAGCTCTCTTGAGAAGGGGTTTGCTGAAGACACTCAGGTGCCAATATACCTGAGCATCTCATTTCCCATCTACGACCGTCTGATCCTGGAGCGCAGCTACGCTGGATACCATGGAGGCCTGACTCTTATCGAGGACATCATAAGCAAGTACGTGGGTCCTCTTTAGAAGACTGCGATTGTACAGAATCTATCTATCAAAAATTTTTTCAGATAATAAGCAATGTGGAGGGTTTAAGCAATGCTAGATGAGAAACGCAAACTAATGATAGCTGCAGCCATAGTTGTGGTCGTATTGTCCATTGGTGCCAGCGTCTATGCCCAGAACACCAAGGCGGACGACGTCGTCATCAGGGCAAGCGTCAATAAAGACTGTTCCGGGACGCCCTGGTTTGCAGGTGTGGAGAAAGGATTCTTCAAGAACGCAGGCGTGAACTTCGAGGATATTGGCCAGATCGCCTATCCTCAGAGGGCGGCAGCATTTGCCAGCGGACAGATGGATGTCTTTGATGAGCATCCATCGACTCTGATCAACCTCATCAAGGCCGGGGCTCCAATCATTGGCGTGGCCCAGAGCGGAGATGAGCCTGTCGATGGCGATCTGTCCAAGATGCATATGCACTGGCTCGTCAGAGATGACAGCCCCATCAAGACTGTGGCGGATATAGCCAAGCAGGACCGGCCAGTGAAGATTGGAACTCTGGCTCTGGGCATCTGCGTTGATACTGAGGACAACGCACTCCTGAGGAAGAACAACATACCCAAGGACAAAATAGAGTATGTGGTTCTTCCTGACCCAGAGCAGATCCAGGCATTGAAGCAGGGGCTCATAGATGTGGCCATACTCCATCCGCCATTCTTTACTGCGGCCGAGTCTCAGGGTGGCGTCAGGGTCCTGGCCACAAGCACTGATGCCTTTGGTTCGGCCGGAGGCACGTCTCTGCTCTTCTTCACAAAGGATTTCATAAAGAACCATCCAGATGCAGTCAGGAAGTTCATCAAGGCGTACAAGGCCACTGAGCAGTGGGCCAACACGCACCGGGATGAAGCGGGCGCTCTCACAGCCAAGGACATTGGCCTGGACAAATCCACTGTTCACTATTACAGCAACAGCGGGAAGGTGAATGATGCCCAGCTTCAGTACTGGATAGATTCGCTGGTTGCAGACGGAGTCATCAAAAAGGGAGAGTTCAAGCCCAAGGATCTGTATACTGACGAGTTCAAGGACGTATGGTAAGCTCTGGCAGATGGGTTCCTCCCAAAGAGGGAGGGCCTACGGTTTTTTTTTGCAAAAGTGCAATATTCAATCTTTCTATTAGAGCAATATTTGCTGATTTCTGCGTCGGTAAATACGAGATCATCATAGTTTGATAAACGTCTGCCAGTGGAGCGCGACTGGCCGTTGAGCTTTGCAATGTGAAGCTCTCCAATATGAGCATCAAGGTTACGATTTGAACATCGGAGTTTGAGCGTCCTGATGAAACTAAAGGCCGGTGAACGGCCAAATCAACAAGATTAAAAGAAGGAGATGAAATGCATTCTTCAGAGAGACTTGTAGATCCTGAGATCAATCTTAAGGCGAGCACCTGCCCAAACAGGGAGCAGAGGGCAAACGGAATAAACGTCTACTACGGCAAGGCCACTGAGCTTGTCAGAGATGCCAAAGCCGGAAAGCTTCACAACAGCGAGAGGAAGTTCCAGCAGGCTTCAGGCTGCGTACTCAACTTTTACCTGTCAGTCAGGGTTAATACTATCAGAGACGCAGCAGTCATCTTCCATGCGCCCATAGGCTGCTCTGCCCCGGCTCTCGGATACAGGGAGCTCTTCAGAGACATTCCTGTATCCCTGGGCCGGCCCGAGAACTTCGACCTTCACTGGATGACCACCAACATCAATGAGAAAGATGTGGTTTACGGAGCCAGCGATAAGCTCAAGTTCGCCATTGAGGAGGCACAGGACAGGTACTCGCCCCGGGCCATATTTATCCTGACCTCATGCACCGCGGGCATCATTGGAGAAGACATAGAGGGAGCTGTAAGCGAAGTCCAGCCCCATATCAAGGCAAGGATCGTGCCCGTCCACTGCGAAGGCGTGCGCTCCAGGCTCGTTCAGACAGGATACGATGCATTCTGGCACGGAGTCCTGAAGTACCTGGTCAAAAAGCCTGAGAAGAGGCAGGATGACCTCGTAAACGTGGCAAGCATGCTCTCCTACACCTGGCAGGACAGGCGTGAGGTCACCAGGCTCCTTGGCAAATTAGGGCTTCGCCCCAACTTCGTGCCCGAGTTTGCAACAGTTGAGCAGTTTGAGCAGCTCTCTGAGGCTGCAGTCACAGCTCCCCTCTGCCCGACATATACTGATTACCTATCAAAGGGCCTGGAGCAGGAGTTCGGAGTGCCTTACTTCCTTTACCCGTCTCCAATGGGCATTGCCAGCACCGATGAATGGCTTCGAAAGGTTGCACAGTTCACAGGCAAGGAGAATGAGGTGGAAGTGCTCATAGATGAAGAGCATGTGAAATGGCAGCCGAAGCTTGATGCCATCCG
>DATMZB010000602.1:0-4311 GCA_035560655.1 Methanotrichaceae archaeon
AGTTCGATTCAAAAACACCAAACCGGGCGAGGGTTCACTTCATCCCCGACCTGAAGGTCGGGGTATTCGTGACCCTCTGCACTCCCGAAGTAATAAATATAGCCCAGGAATTCCCTCTTTCTTTATAGCGGGTATGTCAGCTTTGTCAGCAGGTCCTCCAGAAGGTTGATGCCGCCAAAGAATCCGAAGTAGCTGCGCCTCAAGAGAAGCCGGTCGTAGGAAGGGAAAGAGACAGTCAGGTGCAAGGCCTTATACTTATCAGCAGCGAGGTACTTCTCCATGGAGCTTCCAAGGATCACAATGTTTGTATGCTTATCCAGTATATTTTCAATCTTGTAGGCATCATTCTCAAAGTATACTTCGGGCTTCTCAGAGCTTGTGAGGTTCTCAGTCAGCCTCTGCTTTATGGACTGCTTGTATTCCTCGGGCGGGCTGTCTGTCACAATCACGACTGTGGGCAAAAGCCCGGCGTCATTTGTCAGGAACCTGACCAGGCCAATTGCAATGTTCGACTCTGGAACGACTGCATAGTACGAGTCCGTCAGGCCCATGTACAGTCCCACGCCCACATAGTTGAAGAACTGGAAGGACTCCTTGATCTGAGGCTCCAGCCTCCTTCTGAGATCATCCTCAGGAATGCCCACCTTCTCGCCTACGCGCCTTATGAACGTCTCAGTATCTCTGGGCCCTATTGGAAGTCCCTCCTGAACTATGAAAGGAGTCCCGAATTTATCCTGAAGCTTCTTTGCGGCCTCTATCCCAAGCCATGGAGAGATGACGACGTTGAGCTCAGCCTCCGGGACGCTCTGCAAGCTCTCTATACCCTGGATATCTCCAAATATCGGGTTGACTTCCAGGCCTGTAAGCTCGAGCGTCCTCTTGACCTCCCTCAAATCCCCTTTCCAGAAGATGTGCTGGCAGGGAGCAAATCCAAGTATGTTCACCCTCCCTTTCTTCACCTCCTCAGGCTTCTTGAGGTACTGATCGATGGCAGCGTCCAGGAACAGCTCATAGCCCCTGTATGAGTTCCCTGTAAAGCCTGCAGTTTTTACATGAATTGCAGGCACATCATGGTCCTCGTTATACTCATCCACGATCTGGGGCACGTTATCTCCAATCATGTTTGGAATGCATCCGGGTATGACCACCAGGAGGTCGGCCTTCATCAGCTTCTCAGTAGAATACAGAAGCTCCTTTAGCTTCTCCTCGCCTCCAAAGACCACGTGCTTCTCAAGAAGGTATGTGCACGGAGTGATCATAGCTCCAAAGTCTCCAAGGCAACCGCCTCCACTTCCTGCAACCAGGCCAAAGAAGTTGGCCCAGCTACACCCGGGGCCTGAATGGAGCAGGGGAATGATCCCTCTAATGGCGCTGGCTGCTGCATAGGCTCCTCCAAGGGCACATGAATGCCTCGGAGATTCGATGACGTTCACTTCTGCAGGCTCTTCGAGGACAGTCCACTGGATATCAGACATCAGTCCTCACCTCCTCACGGGCGCAGCCAGCTGATTTGCATCCCTTTCCACAGCCTCTGCCGTTGTGTGCCTTTGGTATAGACAGCTTGGCAGCCTGGAGGTTATCCTTCACGAAGTACAGAGGATCGACATCATACCACCAGTCCTTGTATGGGTTCTCATTGGTCTGAGATATGACCTGGGAGAGGGACATGTTCTTGAACGACCTGAGGCACATATTGCCGTAGGCGATGGCTCCAGTATAGCCCACCTGAGTCCTTGAAGGATGGTTGTCTCCTCGGAGGAAGTGGATTGTGGCCAGAGCCTTCTGGGTCTCGTACTTTCCTCCCTTGAATGGTGCTTGCAGTATCAAATCCGGGTCAAGCTTATGGAAGAGGTTTACATAATCCGCGGCCTGGAATGTAGAGATGAGAACCACGAAGTCGCCTATCTCCTTTATGAGAGCGTCGAAGATGTCTGTGGCCAGTGTGTCGTAGTCCACGGCGCAGGCTCCTGAGACCTCAAACCCAAGCTCGTTTAGGAAGCCCGCATGCGCCAGGACCCTTCCCTGGCCCACGGCCCCGATGGCTGTGAGCTTCCCTCCATCTGGCTTGAGCCGCCTCCTCACATCCTCGAAGTCGTTTCTGAGCTTCGCGAACTTGGGGCGGATGATTGCATTTTCTTCCTCTATCACATTCTCCACTATGTCCTCCTTGCCTGTGAAATGGGCGACCCTGCGCAGCCAGTTATCAGTGTTTGCTATGCCCATTGGCACCACATCCCTGAAATAAGGGACGTGGTAGATCTGATCGAGGCCTTTCATAATGTAATCGCCAAAGCTGATGCACAACGGAGCCGTGACCGCAGCCTCTGACATGATCTCCAGCTCCTCTACGGATGCGAACTCGGGCACGAAGTTGGCCCTAAGGCCTAATTTGCCCAGAAGGCGGGTGATCTCGGCCTTGTCCCTCCAGGTGTAGGAGAACATGTTTGTCACATTCACCAGGTCCTCCTGCTTCTTCTCTGGCTCATTGACTATGTACTTGAGAATCGAGTGCCACATGGCGTCATAGCCCGTCTGAAGGACCCTGGACCGGAAGCCCTCGCAGTGGATTGGGGCGATCTTTGCCTTCACCTCAGGCTGGACGTCGGCTACAACGCCTTCAACATCGTCGCCGATGATGCCTGAGGCGCACGAGGTCAGGATGAATATCGCCTTTGGGTGGTAGCGCTCATCTACCTCCTTCAGGGCCTTCCTCAGCTTTTCAGTCCCGCCGTACACTATCTCCTTTTCTGTGAGGTTGGTGCTGACGCTGTGCAGGCTGAAGTTTGCGGGTCTGCCATCGGAAACAGGTACGTGCCTGAAGAGCTCGTGTGTGGTGTGCTCACCTGCAGAGCACCCGATTGGCGAGTGGTTTAGAGTGACTGCGTCTCTGATGGTGATGATTCGGTGGGCAATGATGGTTAGAGCGCAGGCGCCCGACTGCTCGAAGCAGCGTTCCGGCTGGGTGATGGTCTTGTTCCTGGTCTGCTCCACCAGGTCGCTCATGGTCCCATAATAGTTCTTCACGGCAACGCTGAGGCGTTCCTCTCTTGAGGGGCAGGTGTTCTTCTTGAGGTCGATATGATAATGGTCGTGGTCCTCAAAGCCGCTAAAATCCGGTTCATGCATTTAAGACCACCTCACCGTGCCTTTGCATTGGCAATATCCGGTTTCAGGTCATAGTAGATGTGATCGCTTTTCGTAGGCTGGATGAGCCGATCGTGCCATTTCTCTGCCCAGGCCTTCAGCTCGTCAGTGCCAAGCGGGTTTGGCACATACTTACTCTCATTATTGATTATGTTCCTGGCCAGTATCCTGTAGAGCTCTGCCTGCTCTGAGTCAGGCTCAGCCTCGATTGTGGTCTTGCCCTGAAGCTCGGATTTGGCTACAGTGAGTGAACGCGGCACAAACCCGGCGATGGTTGACTTGGTGTTCGCAGCAAAATCTTCTATGATCTCCTCATGAATGGGCAGGTTTATTGAGTTGCCAATGACCCCGCTGAACAGGCCGCCTTCGCTCTTGGCATATTTCTTAATCCCCTTGAAGAGGTTATTTGATGCATAAAGAGACATGAAGTCAGAGGAGCTGACAGTGTAGACCTCCTCGGCCACGCCCTCTCTGATGGGCATTGCAAATCCGCCGCATACCACGTCTCCCAGGACATCGAAGAAGACTACATCGGGCTTGTATTCTTCGAAGACGTTCCTCTGCTTGAGGAGATCAATGGCCGTGATGATGCCTCTGCCGGCACAGCCAACGCCGGGCTCAGGGCCGCCAGCCTCGATGCATAGTATGCCGTTGAAACCCTCGTGGATGATCTCATCAGTCTCCACCCGCTTTCCGCTTCGCAGAGTGTCCAGAACCGTTGGGACGAACCGTCCTCCACGGAGCGTGTTTGTAGAATCGCTCTTGGGATCGCAGCCTATCTGCATGATCTTGTATCCTTCTTCAGATAGCGCTGCGCTGATGTTGGATGCAGTTGTCGACTTTCCAATTCCGCCTTTTCCATATATTGCGATATTTCTAATCTTTCCCGTAAAACCACCCCGTTTAATATTGAATCGATCTTCTCCAGTCGCCATCAGAATTGGAATATGTTGAGATGCTCTACGCCAGCAATCCCTTTGAATTCTTAATGGATTTATTCAATTCATGAAATGAACTCCTCCATCACTTACGAGTTTCCATAACTTCGTAATCTGCATAGATCCGTCTATGCTTATCGGATCTGTGTCTGTCAGTCCTTTCTGTAAGTTCCTGTCACTAGCTGCCCTCATTGGCAGAGCCCTTGCAGCTATTCCAATTTCTTAGTGC
>DATMZB010000603.1:0-2660 GCA_035560655.1 Methanotrichaceae archaeon
GCTTTGGGTTTAGGTTCTGTCATTTCCAGTTATCTCCTGAAACTCGGGATACCCTTTTTCTAGGATAACATTTCTGGAATCAGATCAAATATTAGCAGCTATTCTGGATTTTGATTTTGCAGGAGGCGTGTATCTCTTCAGCATGAGTGAAAGGGTTATTACAGTAATTGAGCTCATGGCCATGGCCAGTCCTGCAAACTCGGGTCTGAATGTGATTCCAAATGAGGGATACAGGACTCCGGCAGCCAGCGGAATTAGCGCCGCATTGTAGGCAAAGGCCCAGAATATATTCAGCTTCACTCTGGAGATCACTTTTCTGCTGAGCTGGACAGCAGCTACTGCATCCATCAGGTCATCTCTTATGAGCACTATCTCTCCAGTTTCTATGGCCACATCTGTGCCGCTGCCTATAGCTATGCCCACGTCTGATTGAGCCAGGGCCGGAGCATCGTTGATGCCGTCTCCCACAAAAGAGACCACATTGCCCTGATCCTGGAGCTTCTTCACCTCTGCAGCCTTCTGCTCAGGCAGGACCTCTGCAAAGACCTTATCGATGCCTATCTGCTCTGCCACCACGGCCGCGGACCTGGCATTATCGCCCGTGATCATTACCACCATGAGATTCATCTTCTTGAGCTCGGCGACGGCCTCTCCTGCAGAGCCCTTCAGCTTATCTGCTATGGCTATGATGCCGGATACTTTTCCATCGATCCCTATCAGGATTGCAGTCTTGCCCTGCTCCTGGAATTCAGATGCCTGGCTGAGCGCCTCATCAGGCACAGTTACGCCCTGATCAGATAAGAGCATCCTGTTGCCGGCAACGACCTCCTTCCCATCGATGCTTGTGATGATGCCCTTTCCTGCCACTTCATCAAAGCGGCTTACCTCAGCCAGGGCCAATCCGTCTGATGCCGCCTTTCTGACTATTGCCTCTGCCAGAGGATGCTCTGAGTTCTTCTCGGCGCTGGCCGCAAGCCTCAGCAGCTCCTTCTCATCCATGCCAAAGGCAATCACATCAGTCACATCAGGCCTGCCGATGGTCAGGGTGCCGGTCTTATCGAACACCACTGCACTTAGCTTCTCTGATGCCTCCAGAGCCTCTCCGGTCTTGATGAGTACCCCAAGCTCAGCTCCTCTGCCTATTCCCACTGTGATTGCAGTAGGTGAGGCCAGGCCCAGTGCACAGGGACATGCCACAACCAGAACCGATATCAGAGCCGTCAGGGCAAAGAGCAGAGTGCTGCCAAGGACGAAGTACCAGATCACGAAGGCAGCGAATGCTATTGTGAGGACTGTTGGTATGAAGTAAGCTACAGCTCTGTCTGCGATCCTTTGGATTGGTGGCCTGGACCCCTGGGCTTGCTCTACGAGGGATATGATCTGAGAGAGGACTGTATCCTTTCCTACCTTTGTCGCCCTGAATTTCAAGGCACCGTTCTTGTTAAGTGTGCCACCGACCACGTTCTTGCCTGCGTTTTTCAGGACCGGGATTGGCTCGCCCGTGATCATGGATTCATCTACATAGCTCTCGCCATCCACAACCAGGCCGTCAACGGGCATCTTCTCGCCTGGCTTGACTGCAATCACGTCGCCTGCCTGGACCTCTTCCACAGGTACCTCTGCCTCTCTGCCATCCCTGATGACTGTTGCAGTCTTGGGCTGCAGCCCGATCAGCTTCTTGATGGCCTCTGAGGTCCTGCCCTTGGCTCTTGACTCCAGGTATCTGCCCAGAGTCAGGAATGAGGCTAGCATCAGGGCAGTTTCATAGAACATGAACTCTGGTGTCAATATAATCCTGAATGTCCCCATGACGCTGGAGACGTAGGCCACACCAATGCCCATTGAGTACATGACATCCATGTTCAGATTTCTATTTCTCAGAGCCCTGGCAGCAGCGCTGAAGATGGGATAGCTCACATAAATGAAAGGCGGCAGGGAGATGACCAGCATCAGGTAGTTCATGGGCACTGCCATCAGAACGTCCATGGGAATTATGCGGTCCAGGGGCAGGTACATCAGCCCCATCAAGAAGAGGCTTACTGCAAATCCTACCGCCATCCTGAGGAACTTATCATTGAGATCCTTCTCCCTGGCCTCTTTCTCAAGGTCTGATGCCGCCTCCTCCCCGGCTACGCCCAGGTACTGGTATCCAGTCTCCTCGACGGCTCTTTTCAGGTCCTCAAGTGAGGTCATCCTGGGGTTGTAAGTGATATAGGCTTTCTTTGATGCCAGATTTACTCTGGCGTCTACCACTCCGTCCAGCTTTTTTAATGCGATCTCCAATGCACCAACACACATGGCGCAGACCATGCCGCCGATCTTCAGGACTACCTTCTCATCTATCACATCATAGCCGGCATCTTTAACAGCCTTCTCCAGGTCAGACAGATTCAGCTTCTTTGGGTCGTACTCTACATATGCAATCTCTGTGGCCAGGTTTACAGCAGCCTGATGAACTCCATCTAGGCTCTGCAAGGATTTCTCGATTGCAGATACGCACATTGCACAAACCATCCCTGCGATCTTAATCTCTGCCTTATTGACTTCTGTCATGGCTCATCCTTTCATTTATTTTATTCTGAACTACAGGCTGTCTGTAAACCACTTTTGATTTTCATTGATTTAAATGCGTCCATATGGCAATGGATGTTTCTGGGCCT
>DATMZB010000604.1:0-5351 GCA_035560655.1 Methanotrichaceae archaeon
CAAAGATCCCAATGAGATAAACAGGATAAGGGCTACCATCTTTGATAAATTAAATAGACGTGGAAAGTGGGTTCCAAGTCATACGAGCAAGGAAAATGCCTTGAAGGGCATACCTAGCCACGATACAGGGGTCGCCAAAGACGTTTTAGAAGCGGCAGTTAAGGACGGGTATCTAAATCTTAAGCCTACAAGCTATGGAGATCAAGTATCCCTCAATTTCGAGAGGAGAGAGGAGATCATGGCTATAATCGAAGCCCTTCTGGAAAAGTGAACTACCCCAGCAGTCAGGCCCCAGGAAGGGTTCACTCACTCATTGGTATTTAAACTCATGAACTCGCCCCAATGTTGAATTAGCTTCATGGGGTACGATATTGCCATTTTTGCAGAATACATTTAGCCAGCCTTAGAAAGGGCGATCTATAAGACCCTGGATGGGGAGGAGGAGACCATCTTCGTCTCAGTCCCATATCTCCCTGGCGCATGGGCTACGGGCAAGACTGTTGAGGAGGCATGCAAGGAGCTTATTTCAGTTCAACATAGAGAAGTGGCCCTCAGCCCGATGCTGTTTTATCTTTTAGCAAGAGATTGAAAAACTCCAAAAGCATTATCCATCTCTGGCCTGGTCAGAGCACAGTACATGCCTGAAGCCTGCTAGCCGTATCCGCAAAAAAGAAAAAAGCCTCAATGGAGACTCGCCTCATTGAGACAGAAAGCATCCCGATCATGTCGTGAAGATCACATCTATCGACCTTGTGGTGGTCGTGGCACCTGTATCAGTTATCGGGCCGCTTTCATCGCCTACGATCGGATACGGCCCGGATGAGGACTCTGCATGCGACCTGGGATCATCTCCCGAGATCCAGGACCAGATATCTGCCTCGCCTATGCTCAAAGAGGCATCTGTTGAATCTTCGTTAAAGACACTGTCCTCGATATGCACTGCAGTGCCGTCGATGTCTGCTGCCACCAGGTAGCTGCCTGTGGCATCTGCAGAGGTGCCCGAAGGCGAGTAGGATGGTCCCACAGCACTGACCATCTTATTCTGAGCATCGCCGGTCACTGTCACTTCTGCAGAGGTAGAAGCATCAGCCGTCATCTCGCTCGTCACAGTCAGGTCTGCTGTTGATGCCGGGGCGGCGCCGGTCAGGCGGCTGACCAGATGCGCTCCGGACCCCATGGATACTGCGCCCACGCCAGCAGAGACGAGAGTTATGGGGCTCATTCCTGCAGCCTTAGATGTGTAAGCCGCAGTGGAGATTTCACCATCATTTATGTAGGATGCGCCATAGGCCTCGCTCGCATCAGCCAGGGTCCTTATGACGCCCGAGGAGGTGAAGGATTCAGACTGAGCAAAGCTCTTGTGGGTTGATCCGGATGATGTATAATCAGACCTGCTTTGGGAGAGCAGGTAGGCTGACGCCTTTGGCGTGCCGCCGAGGAAGAGGTTATATAATCGACCTGAAGCTGCTGGTCCCACCATTCCCGTACTTCCTGCAGGTTGAGCATCCAGCTGAGTTCTAAGCGCTGTAACTGCCGGTTTTGTGGTTATAGCACCGGGCGTTATAGAGTCGCCGAGCTTGTAGGTGTCAGCGTTTGCAGACAGATCGCCTTTCGACGAGGACTCAGAGCTGGCATACCTGTCATAAGCTCCAGAGAGGGATGAAAATCCGCTGCCCGAAGCATCCCCGGTGACCAGGCCACTGATGGTGCTCGGCGCGCTCAGAGAGTTCCTGCCAGATTCAAGAGACAGGTACTCGAAGCTCTCGGACCCTGCAGATGGGTAAAGATCCGAAGGCAAGCCTGTCGTTTTTGCGCTGGACTGAGATGCCTTGAATGCAGCGCCAGTGACTGACCCGCCATAGCTGTTGGCCGCATCCAAAGCGGCTGAGCCGTCCACTGATCCTGCGGCCTGAACGACGCCGTTGTCCATCATGGCCTCATATTCAGCCGAGCCCTCAGCCGAGGCATATGCAGTTCCTGTTCCAGAGTGTGAGATATAGGCTGTGAGCTGGGCATTGCCGCTTACCTCACCCTCGTTGGGGTTACTGCCATCTGTAGCAGAAGACAGCGCCGAGACCTCAGAGAAGGCCTCAGCAGTCCCAAGGACGCCAGTCTTTGAGGCCTTTGCTATCACTGTAGAATCGCCGTAGCCGGTCGTGAGAGTGTATGAATTCACAGAGCCTGCCGGTCTGTCTTCTGTCCTTGCCTGTACGGTCCTCTCAGAGTCGCCCGAGTTGGTGCCGCCATTTCCCGCCGGGACCCAGACGTGAGCCCAGGCGCCCGAGTACAGGCTGTCGGAACTGGATTCTGCGAATACATCACCCTGAACAGTCGCCACTCCTGTGGCGGTGTTTGAGCCAGTTGCAGCCAGATTGACGGCACCTGCTGCCAGATCCAGAGCAAGGATGCAAACTAGCGATATTAGAGCAATTCCTGAAGCATTCATCTACATTATCCCTCAATGCTGTCGCCATTCATTGGCGCTATATTATGGGCGGGACCTTGAGGGCTTGAGAATTTAAAGATCGCGAGTATAACTGCATAATCGTGCATAAATATACATAACAGGCACAAAACATCACTGCTGCAATAGAGATCTAGCCCGATTTTCCAATATGTAAACCTGTGATGACGCAGCCATTCAGGCCATTGCCGTCATCTCACGAGTCAACTCTGGCTCGAAGATCGCCTGAAAAATGAGGACTTAAGCCTCAGAAGAGGCCCGGGTCCGAGCCTAAATATTGGCCATGAGGGATCCAAAGACTGCATCAACAGACCTGGATGCGGCTGTAGCTCTGCTGGTTACAGCCGGGCCTTCTGTCTCGCCCGCAACGCCTGCCGGGTCAGAGGTGTAGATAGGAGTTGACACATATGGATAGAGCCCGTACCTTGATTCACAGTGGGGCCTGGGGTCGTCCCCAGATATCCAGGACCAGATATTGATCTCCCCTATGTCGTCTGCCATCAGCACTGAATCCTCGGGGGCAAATGCCTCGTCCATGGTATGAACTGCTGTGCCGCTGATCTTCTTTGCAGTCAGGTAGCTGCCCGTTGCATCGGCAGATGTGCCGGACGGCGAGTAGGCTGGGCCCACTGATGTAACCAGTACATTATCAATTGAGCCTGAGGCGCCGCCATTCACATCTATAATGCCATCCCCTGACGAAGAAATACTGCTGCTGATGACCAGGTCTGCAGCAGACTGGGGCGAAGCGCCAGCCAGGCGGCTTGTCAGGTGTCCTCCAGAGCCCATGTGTATGCCCTCGACGCTTGATGAGGCAAAAGTGATGGGGCTTTTGCCGGCCTGTGAAGCCATATCATTTGTGGCAAACAGAGCACCATTATCTATGTATGATGCACCATGGGTCTCTCTGGCATCTTCAAGGGTCCTTGTAACTGAGGATGATGTGAATGATTCCACAACTGTATAGCTAAAACCAAGAAAATCTAGGCTATTGGATCCCAGATAGGCAGATGCCCTGGGCTTATTGGCTCCGAAGAAACTATCATACAACGATTCAGTAATCGATGTCTTATCTTTATCTCCAATCTCGGCGTCCAATTGACTCGGCGATGGTATTGAGAGAGATTGCCTCGAGAACCCGGCAGGTATAATTGAATCTCCCAGCTTGTATGTCACAGCATCTCCATGGAGATTTCCTGAGGCAGATGAGCCGAAATTGCCGTAAATGCCCGGTTCTGCAGAGAGTGCTTGGAGCCCATTTGCAGAGACGCCTCCAGATAAGTTGCCATCTATGGCGCTCAATGCGCTCAGAGAGGTTCTGCCCGATTCCAGATAGAGGTACTCATAGCTATCAGATAAGCCAATATATGGAACAGCTATTCCCGATGATGACATAAACGCTGCTCCAACGACGGACCCGCCATAGATGTTGGATGCATTGAGTGACACGGACCCATCTGCAGATCCGCTGGCCTGGAGTGCATCACCAGACCCGGTTATCATCGCCAGGGAGCTGGAAGGGCCGTTTGCGGAGGCATTTGCGGTTCCGGTTCCCGTATGTGTAAGAAAGGCTGTTAGCTGGGCTTGGCCAAGAGCTGAGCCACCATATACTGTGCCTGCTGCATTAGACACAGAAGATACCTCAGAGAAGGCCTCAGCAAAACCCAAGGTGCCAGTCTTTGATGCCTTTGCGGTTACAATCGAGGGACCATAGCCGGTCGTGAGCATATAATCGGTTGAACCATCTGAAAACGACCATTCTTCATCTCTTGCCGGGACGGTCCTCTGGGAATCTGCGGCGTTGACTCCGTCGTTGCCTGCTGGAACGAATGCGTGAGCCCACACGCCTGAGTAAATAATATAATCTCCGCTATCCGATGATGTGAGTGTGAAAGTATCTCCCTCAGCAACCGCAGTTCCAGTGATGGAGTTGGTGCCGGTTGACTTTAGCTCGATGGCTCCAGCAGCCGAGACTATGGCGGGCAGGCAGATCAGCAGAAATATGGCCTTTTTACAAGATCTCATCTGGATTATCCCTCAACGCCATGCAAGATAATGCCCATACAATCTTTGCGCGGCTGCGCCAGTCACAGCTCATTCATTATAAAGCATTTCCCTGAAGCCTTCAGCTGTATGGCCGGAAAACCGATATTTCAGGCCTGACTGGCTGCAGCAACGGCTGGAAAGCAAAGATCGTGCGTCGTCCAGACGGGCCTATTGTGAGGAAAATTACGATGTACAGAGCTCAAAGCATGCATATGATCCATATGCAGGCTGAAATCCCCAATGCTGGATAAATAAATTGAAAAAAGGATGGTTAGGCCTCAGGCGAGGCTCGACCAGCCTATATAGAGGATCCAAAGACTGTATCAACAGACCTGGAGGTGACTGCAGCTTTGCTGGCCACAGTCGGGCCTTCTGTCACGCCTGTCGAGCCTGCCGGGTTCGATGTGTATACAGGTGTGGACACGAACGGAACGAGCCCTGTCGATGACTGGGCATGCAATCTAGGATCATCTCCAGATGCCCAGGACCAGATGTCTATGCCCCCTATATCATCGGCTATGAGCTTTGAGTCTGCTGCAAAGGTCGCATCTGCTGCGTGCATTGCAGTGCCGCTGATATTTTCTGCAGTCAAGCCGCTGAACGCAGCATCTTTAGAGGTGCCCGAAGACGAGTACGAGGGTGCCACCAACCCTACAAGCCTCTTTTTGGAATCGCCTGTCACTTTTACCGAGCCTGAAGCATTTGCAGCCATGGTGCTCTCCACAGTCAGGTCTGCAGTTGATGCAGGTGCGACGCCTGTCAGGCGGCCGACGAGGCGTGCTCCAGAGCCCATTCTTATCTCCTCAACGCCCGCAGAGGCGAGAGTTATGGGGCTGTTTCC
>DATMZB010000605.1:0-4070 GCA_035560655.1 Methanotrichaceae archaeon
GAGACAGCTTTAATAGTGCTCAACTTCAAGACCTACAAAGAGACCACGGGCGAGGCCGCCATACGTCTCTCTGAGATCTGCGCAGATGTGTCAAAGGAGTACCATGCAGAGATAGTGGTCGTGCCCCAGGCAGCCGATATCCATGCCATACGCGAGGCAGTCAAGATCCCGGTCTTTGCCCAGCATGTGGATGGGGTTGGTTTTGGCGGGTACACAGGTCACATAACTGCGGCCTCAATCAAGGCCGCCGGAGCCAGCGGCTCTCTCATAAACCACTCTGAAAGGAGGCTGAAGCTTGCCGAGATTGAGGCCTCTATCTCAGCCTGCAGGGCAGTGGGACTGACCACCATAGTCTGCACCAACAATGTAGCCACCACCCGTGCAGCAGCAGCAATGAAGCCTGATTACGTGGCAGTGGAGCCTCCCGAGCTCATAGGGTCGGGCATACCCGTCTCCAAGGCCGACCCAGAGGTCGTCAGGGGATCTGTGGATGCAGTAAAGAAGATAGAGCCTGGAGTCGGCGTATTGTGCGGAGCGGGCATCACCACAGGCGAGGACCTTCGCGCTGCGCTTGAGCTGGGATCGGAGGGCGTGCTTTTGGCCTCTGGCATAATCAAGGCCAAGGACCAGAGGAAGGCGCTGATAGACCTGGTATCCGGAGCTTAAGAGAGCATGAGCACGGTCTGCGTTCACGTCAGGGTGTCAGGCATGGTCCAGGGCGTCAACTTCAGATCCTACACCAGGTCCAAGGCACAGGAGCTGGGAGTCAATGGCTGGGTGCGAAACCTTCCAGGAGGTGGCGTGGAGGCGGTCATTGAGGGAGACCGAAAGAAGGTTGGAGAGCTCTTGAGCCTGATGAAGGCCGGGCCTGCAGGGTCCATGGTCTCTGGAATGGAGCTCTCCGAGCTCAAGTGCCGCGGATTTGAGAACTTCGAGATTAAGTATGGATAGGCGGTGATCTTCTGCCCGAGGTCAACAGGTACAAGTGCTGCTACTGCGGCGCCTGCGTGGGAGTATGTCCCAAATGTGCCTTAGAGCTGGTTGAGGCCTGGATAGAGGTCTCGGATGAGTGTACTGATTGCGGCATCTGCACCAAGATCTGCCCTGTGGGTGCACTGGTGGTGAGGGCATGAAGTGCGACCTGGTTGTTGTTGGCGCAGGTCCGGCAGGGTCAATGGCTGCAAAGGCCGCAGCCTCGGCCGGGTTGGACGTGGTAATGATAGAGAAGCGTCAGGAGATTGGCGACCCTGTCAGGTGCGCCGAGGGTGTGTCCAAGGAGAAGCTCAAAGGGCTGGTGAAGATAGACCCGCGCTGGATAGCAGCCGACATAAAGGGCTCGAGGATCTTCTCACCTGACGGCGCGAGCATTGTGCTCTCAGAGGAGCAGGCCAGCGGCAAGGCCGGGTATGTCCTTGAGAGGAAGGTCTTTGACAGGACACTGGCAATGGATGCGGCCCTGGCAGGGGCAAAGGTCATGGTCAAGACCCGCGCTCTGGGGCTGATCAAGAGGGACGGACAGCCATTTGGCATCAAGGCGCTGCGATCAGGCGAGGCTCTGGAGATAGAGGCGCCGCTGGTTATAGGCGCAGATGGTGTTGAGTCCAAGGTGGGACGCTGGGCTGGAATTGACACCACTCTAAAACCAAAGGACATAGAGGTTGCTGCCCAGTTCCTGGTCCAGGACAGGTCCATTGAGGACGACTTCTGCCATTTCTATCTGGGAAACAGAACTGCTCCAGGGGCGTATGCCTGGATCTTTCCAAAAGGGGATAAGCTGGCCAATGTGGGCCTTGGAGTGCTCGGGTCCAGGTCAGGTCAGGGAGATCCACTGCGACTGCTTCAGGAGTTCGTAAAGAGCCGTCTGCCTGACGGCAAGATCCTGGAAATGGATGTGGGTGGGGTGCCTGTGGCGCCACAGCTCGATGCCATGACTTCCAATGGGGTAATGCTGGTTGGGGATGCAGCCCATCATTCGGACCCTCTGACGGGCGGCGGGATAATAAACGGCATGGTTGCAGGCGAGCTTGCAGGCAGGGTTGCGGCCAAGGCTGTATCCAGCGGCGATGTCAGCCGGGTCGGACTCAAGGCATATGAAGACTCGTGGAAGGAGTCGACTGGAAAGCAGCTCCAGAGGCATTATGAGCTCAAGGAGTTCTTCGTCAAGCTCACAGATGACGATTTAAACGCCCTTCTCCACTCTCTGATCAGAGAGGACACATCCAAGATGGACCTGAGGGCAATGCTTCGAGCCCTTCTCAGGCTCAACCCAAAGCTACTCTGGTCCCTCAGACACCAGATAATCTGATTCTCTTTTAGGCCTAGGCAGGTCGAGTCAAAGGGACCTGCCCAGGCTTTAGCCTGCCCAGGGTTTGGCCAGCTGTACACTGAGTTTATATGTAAGGGCGATCTGATTTCTGGTCAGATCGACGATTATGATATCTGGATGTGATCTTCTGCCTTCCATTAACCGATACAAGTGCTGCTATTGCGGGGCCTGTGTAGGGACCTGTCCCAAATGTGCCCTGGAGCTAGTTGAGACCTGGCTGGAGGTCTCGGAGGAGGAGTGCATAGAGTGTGGCATCTGCACCAAGATCTGCCCTGTGGGCGCCCTGGAGGTCAAGACATGAAGTGCGATCTGGTGGTAGTGGGCGCAGGCCCGGGCGGGTCAATGGCAGCCAAGGCCGCAGCCGCTGCCGGCCTGGACGTGGTAATGGTAGAGAAGCGCCAGGAGATTGGCGATCCTGTCAGGTGCGCCGAGGGCGTGTCCAAGGGCGCGCTTGCAGAGCTCGTGAAGCTCGACCCGAAATGGATATCATCAGAGGTCAAGGGCGCAAAGATCTATGCCCCAAATGGCACCAAGATCACCATGTCAGAGGACCGTGCCGGAGCCGAGGTGGGCTATGTCCTTGAGAGGAAGATCTTTGACAGGTCTCTGGCCATGGATGCTGCCCGTGCCGGAGCCCAGGTAATGGTCAAAACGCGTGCCCTGGGTCTGATCAAGAATGACGGCCGGATAAGCGGCATCAATGCGATGTGGTCTGGCGAGCCTCTGACGATAGAGGCGCCGCTGGTCATTGGCGCAGATGGTGTTGAATCCAAGGTGGGACGCTGGGCTGGAATTGACACCACACTAAAGCCCAAGGACATCTCCACCTGCGCCCAGTTCCTGATCCAGGATGAGAGCATTGATGAAGATTATTGTGAATTCTTCTTCGGCAACGAGATGGCTCCCGGTGGATACATCTGGATCTTCCCCAAGGGCAAGAACCTGGCCAATGTGGGCATAGGCATTCTTGGATCAAAGTCCAAGCCCGGTGCGCCGCTGCGCCTGCTGCGCGAGTTCGTGGATCACAGGATTCCAAACGGCAGGATAGTGGAGATGGTGGTTGGAGGCGACCCTGTTGCAGGGGTGATGGATACCACAACTGCAGATGGCGTCATGCTGGTTGGAGATGCCGCCAGGCAGTCCGATCCTCTGACCGGTGGCGGGATACTGAATGCCATGAAGGCCGGAATCATAGCCGGCGAGGTCGCGGCCAAGGCAATCTCTGCAGGGGATGTAAGCGTTGCAGGGCTTAAAGAGTACGAGGACCGATGGCGCGCTGATATTGGAAAACACCTGGCCAAGAGCTATGAGTACAAAGAGTTCTTCGTCAAGCTCACTGATGATGATCTAAACCAGCTCCTGGGGTCTCTGGCAGCAGAGGATATAGCCAAGATGGACCTTCGCGGAATGCTGCGCACCCTCTTCAAGCTCAACCCCAAGCTTCTATGGGAGCTCAGACACCTGATATTGTAATCTCTACCTGGCTGAAGTCCTTGCATTTGGGAATTCGTCTGAGATTGCCGCCAGATCTCATGATAATTTTTTAAGGCACCGGGGCAGGGATCTATGGACCATTTTTATTCAGCCCAGATATTCACAGGCACGCGGGCATGATACACATCCCGTCATGCTCTTCATTTCTTACACGGGCATTGCATACACCACTCATGCCTTAATTCCCATCTACTTCAGGGCGGTTTCTTATGCCGCAGAGGTATTATGACCTACGTATTATATCTATATC
>DATMZB010000606.1:0-7723 GCA_035560655.1 Methanotrichaceae archaeon
GAAGACCAAAACGGCCTCGTGGTTCACTTTGTTATCCCGGACAGATATAATGGGAACTAATAGATAAAAACGGCGTTATGTGTAGTCGGGCCTTGAGCTGCGCCCGGGGCACATACACGGCCAGAAGAATCAAGAGCCCTCTGCAATGAAGCAGTCCTATAAACTGAAAACCACAATCTGGATATATGGCAGATGATCCGGCGAGTATAGCGCTTGATGCTCTCGAATTTTGCGATCTCTTTCAGCGATTCTCACACAACCGAAAATTCAATGATCTTTGGCCGGGTATCGATCTCGGAAGGCATTGCCTATGGGACAAAGTTTATTTATGCCGGGTGCATTAGCCAGGCACTTAAGAACGTTTGGGGCAAGTCATGGAGCTCGAAAATCTTAGGCACGGTACGGAACTGCTCAAGCGCGGTTTCGCCAGTATGCAGAAGGGTGGAGTCATCATGGACGTCACCACTCCAGAGCAAGCCGTAATAGCTGAAGAAGCTGGTGCGGTAGCGGTAATGGCACTGCACGCAGTGCCTGCAGATATAAGGAAGATGGGTGGAGTCGCCAGGATGGCCGACCCTCTGGTCATAGAGAGCATAATAGATGCAGTGACCATACCAGTGATGGCCAAAGCAAGGATAGGCCACTTCGTAGAGGCCCAGATCCTTCAGGCCCTCGGAGTGGACATGGTGGATGAGTCCGAGGTGCTGACTCCGGCAGACACCTACCACATAGAGAAGACCAAGTTCACAATACCATTCGTGTGCGGAGCCAGGAACCTTGGTGAGGCCATGCGCCGGATAAAGGAGGGCGCAGCCATGATCAGGACCAAGGGCGAGGCCGGGACTGGAGACGTCAGCCAGGCCGTCCTGCACATGAGGATGATCATGGGCCAGATAAGGTCTCTAAAGGGCATGGACGAGCAGGAGATAGCCAAGGTGGCCCGTGAGATCGACGCAGACTACGAGCTGGTCGCAGAGTGCGCTACGATACAGAGACTGCCTGTGGTCAACTTTGCAGCCGGCGGCGTTGCAACTCCAGCCGATGCCGCGCTCATGATGCAGCTTGGAGCCGATGGCGTCTTTGTGGGGTCTGGCATATTCAAGTCAGAGATGCCAGAGGCCATGGCCACGGCTATAGTCCAGGCGGTGCAGAACTTCGATAACCCCCAGGTCCTGGCAAAGGTGTCCAAGGGGCTTGGAGCTGCAATGAAGGGCCTGGATGCATCCACCATACCAGAGAGCGAGGCACTGCAAACCAGGGGCTGGTAAGTAGATTGAAGATAGGCGTCATAGCCCTGCAGGGAGACGTCTCTGAGCACGTCCATGCCATGGAAAAGGCACTGGAGGGCAGAGGGTCGGTAATAGAGATACGCAGGCCCGGGCTGGTGTCAGAGTGCGATGGGTTGGTCTTACCTGGCGGAGAGAGCACCACCATCTCCAGGCAGCTTGAAAGCTCCGGGATCAGGGATGAGATCATGGGGGCAGTACGCCTGGGTGTGCCCCTGCTTGCGACGTGCGCGGGCCTGGTTCTGGTATCCAAGAAGATCGACGGCGACACCAAGGTGAAGCCGCTTGGGCTGATGGATATAACCATAGGCAGGAACGTCTTTGGGTCCCAGAGGGAGTCGTTTGAGGCTGACCTGCCTGTATCGGGGTTCGATAAGCCCTACAGGGCGGTATTCATCCGGGCGCCAGCCATTGTGGATGCAGAGAAAGGGGTGGAAGTTCTGGCCAGCATAGACAGAGATATTGTTGTGGCGGCACGCCAGGGAAATATAATGTGCCTGGCCTTCCACCCGGAGCTGACCTCGGATATGAGGTTCCACAAGGAATTTCTAAGAATGATTGGAGGTGTCTGATCTGTTCTCAGGAGAGGATCTCAAGCCCAGAAGCCTGGATGAGATGAAAAAGGAGGTCTCAGATCTCATGGCGGAGTCTGAAAGGCTTCGAGAAGAGCACGACTCAATGCTCAAGAGGTCTGATGAGCTGAGGAACCAGTCCATAGAGGCCAGGTCGGCAGATCCGGCTCTGGCAGAGTCGCTGTGGGAAGAGTCTGAGAAGCTCAGAGATGAAAGCAAGGATGTCCTCAGAGAATCAGTGGAGAAGAGGGTCAGAGCTGCAGACGTCCAGCACAGGGTGGATATCCGCGCTGAGATGGAGGTCATAGACCAGTCTGATGAGATCTGGAAAGCGGCGTCCAGGGCCAGACGGGGCTAAGCTTTTATCATTTTTTGCATTCTGACAATTGTTTTGGGAAACCGTGCGATTCCAGAGCCCAAGCTTCATCAGAAAAGGGACTCATCGAGTTTTAGCCAGACACTAACATGCTGGTCTGCCACTAAGCTACCATCAAACAGCTCCTGGCCAGCACTTGCTTTGAGATGCGATATCACCTGCGGCCGCAGAGTCATGGGGTCGTTGGCACTAGACGCCCAGATCCTCAAAACAGCGTCCTGAAAGTTTGGATTGCTCTTTTACGACTGACGCTCTCGATATGAGCCTTGAGAGAATACCCTCTTGACCATTCATGGCATGCCCCAAATTTCAGCCTGATGAGGTAGAAGAAATTTCTTTTCAACGATAGAAATAAATAAAGCAGAATGCTCGACCAGCAGCATGGCAGAGGTCAGAACCGATGTAAGGGCTCGTGATGCCCGGATCAGTGATAGAAAGGCTGCACGGCTGGGCCGCCTGGGAAGGTTTGTTCAGGAGCACCCGGCATCATCGTTCTTCGTGCTTGCCTACGTCTTATCCTGGCTCGCCTGGCTTCTGCCGACGCTGGGCTTTGGGGAAACGATCGCCCTTGCTGGCCTCTATGCAGGAGGGTTCGGCCCGGCAGCAGCGGCAGTCATCATCACATGGTGCTCAGGAGAATCGGTACTCAAGTGGGCCAGAAGCATCTTCCACTGGAGGGTCCAGCCCAAGTGGTACGCAGTTGCGCTCGGTCTCCCCATCCTGCTGATGGGCCTTGCAAGCATCGCCTTTGCCATCTTTGGACTACAGATAGATCTCTCGCTGCTTCCCGGCCGCCTGCCCATGTACCTCCCGATGCTGGCCCTGACAGCACTGGCCCAGGGCGGGAACGAGGAGCCAGGCTGGCGCGGCTTTGCTCTCCCACGCCTGGAAGAGCGGCATGTTCCTGTGGTCACGACGCTCATCCTGGGTGCCATCTGGGCATTCTGGCACCTCCCGGTGCTCGCAGCTAACCCTGCCGAGACCCAGCACGGGATGTCACTGATAGCATTGATGCCAATCGTGCTGGTGACAGCGATCAATATCATATCCCTCTCATTCGTGTACACCTGGATCTACAACAGCACTGGAAGCGTCCTGCTCTGCATTCTCCTTCATGCCAGCGCCAATACTGCAAACGGGCTCCTCATTCCCATGCCCGACGCCGCCCTCCAGGGAGATCTCTACCAGACGGTACTTCTGGTGACCACAGGCATCAACCTGGTAGTTGCAGCTGCCCTGGTAGGCCTCACGAGAGGCAGGCTTGGATTCGATGCAATCCAGAAAGGGGAGATCAATGCAGGGCAATGCAGATCATAGGGCGATCAATTTTTTTGGCGCTGATAAAATGGCAATAAGAAAGTGGCAGATTCAGGACCTGGAAATGTGAAAGGCTCAGCCCTCAATCCTGGAACTGTATATCCTTGGCAGTCTGGAACTGGCCGGTGTACTTCTGATCTGCCTTTATCTTCTTTGCGAACTGGGCATACTGAGTCCTTATGTTCCACATGCCGTCGAATGCCTGGTCTGTGCGGAACGCCAGTGTGTTGTTGGACCTGGCAATGCTCCTGATCATGTCAGTCTCAGTCTTGTCTATGCGGGTCATGTTGAACCTCTCTGTGACGCTTGCTCCCAGGCCGTTTTGGAAGTTTGGCGACTCAAGGCTTCTCATGCCCTTGAGCTGGCCCTCGAAGAGGAGGTCTCTGCTCTCAGTGAAGTTGCTCACCATGCCCTTATCCACAGTCCTTACAGACTCGAGGTTCACAGACCCAAAGCCCTTCATCTTCTCCTCATAGTTCATTGAGGACTCGTGGAACTGGTCCTTGATTGAGACCTCGCCTCTGCCGCTGACGCTTGTAGACTCGATGTAGAGCAGGCCACTTGTGCTCTGGATCTTCCTGGTATTGGGGTTATGGACAACTGAGCCCTTGGCGTGCTTGAAGTCAACATCATTCCAGCGGAGCATGAAGGGCCCGTTCTCGGCAGTGCCGGACCCGTCAGTGGCAGTGACTGAGAGCACCATATAGGTCCCGGCGCTGTGTCCTGGAATTGTGCACGACCAGTAGCTGTCCTTGCCGTCGCTTGACTCCATTGTCATCCTGGTGGTGAAGGCCCTGTCAACATCGAGGACGTTCTGCTTGGCCATTGCTGTGACTGCCAGGCCCCACTGCAGGGCAACGTCCTGGATGTCGCGGTCGCCCCGGACATGGACTGAAACCTTCACAGATGCTCCGGCCACTGGCTCAGGAGGCATGGCATTCACATCCAGGATCTTTATGGAGCTGTGATCAGATCCCTTTATGCTCTCTATCCCAAGGACATAATTATCAGAGTCGTTCTTGGTCCCCTCAGAGGCCTTGAGTCCTATCTGCTCTACCATCTTCTGAATATAGCGGACCAGGCCGTCTATGCCGCCATCCGACTTAAGCCCGCCACTGGAGGAATCTGAGGACTGGACGTGGACCGTTTTGGGCTCAGATGCGGATGAATTCTCATCTGAGCTGTTTCCTGCGCCGGCGATTGGCTGGAGGCTGATTGGGCCATAGATCTCGCCGTCTCCAGAGATGTTATCTCCAGGGACATTATCCCAGGAGTCGTTTCCGTCTGCGGATGCGCCCGGCACGTCGGCTGAGTACCTCGACTCAGCCGGACCCTGTAACGGCTCCTCAGTCAAGGGCTTTTGCGTGAGGGAGATCTTGAGGTCGCACCTGTCCCTGACTGACTCCTTGGCAGAGGTAAATCCCTCTGCAGTAACTAGATCGCTGATCTCCTGATCGATCTTCTCGACTGCAGTTATGGACTTCTGAGATCCGGGGGCTATGAAGTCTATAGTCCCCAGGGGACCAAATGTCTTGCTGATGATGAATACATCGTATATGGAGACATTTGAGGGGTTATCCACAGTGCAGGTTATCCTGGACTGGCCGCCGGCAGGCACCAGGTCAGGCTCAGGGCTGGCTGACAGCTTGATTGCATACCTGGCCAGGGATATGTTGACTGAGGACTCATCCGACCAGGGGCGCGACCTGGAGTCCGATCCCGTGGCCTTGAAGGCGATGGTGCGGTTGGAGCTTGCTTTGAACTTGGAGCTGAAGACCCTGAAGTCGCCTGGAGCGAGCTTGTCTATCTTGGCTGCCTGGGTTCCGTCCCTGTAAAGGCCGATGCCCGTGAGGAGGTCGTTGCCGCTGTTGGAAACAACACAGGTGATATCGATCTCCTGGCCAAAGCAGGCTGATATGTCGGAGGGAGCGACATCCAGCTTGACTCCCGGAGAGACCGACCTTATGACCAGGTTTCCATGGCCTGAGACCGAGTGCCCGTTCCTGTCGTATCCAAGGGCCGAGACATTGATCCTGGCAGCCTTGTCCAGTGAGTACACTGCAGCCACCCGCATCGACTTTCCTGGGTAAATCTCCTTTAGCCTGGCCTTGACTGCGCCGTTCTCCATGAGAGTGACGTTCTTCAAAACCTCCTCGCCGGTATTGTTGAGCGCCCAGACAACTTCAACGGGCTCTCCAGAGTAGGCAACAATCTCAGAGGGCTCGACCAGCAGGTCCAGGCCACAGCTCAGAACTCCAAGATCGATATTTGAGGATGCATAAACTTCCTGGCCGTCATTGCCAGATGCCACAACCTGGACATGGTCTGACAGGCTGCGGTCCAGGGTCCAGTTCTTGAGAAGGACCCTCGACTCGCCGGGACCCAGGAGCGAGATCTTGCCAATCTCTCCAAGGGTGTCAGAGACGTTCAAATCGCGGACGGGCTTATCTCCGGCGTTCTCCACAGTCACCCTTATTGCGACCTGATCACCTCTGTGAACCTTCCCGGATGGGCCTTCGGCCCTGAGCTTCAGATCAGGGCAGATCTTCCAGATCTTGAGTGAGGTGTTGTTGGTGGACCAGTTGCCGCCGATGTCCTTGCACTGTGCATCGGCTCTCAGGAGTGTGGAGTTGTTGACCTCAAGCAGGCCATCCATGTGAATCTCCTGGCCGGGGCCAATGAAGCTGGTGTTGGACATTTTTCCACCGCAGCGAAGCTCCAGGCCATACAAAACATCATGGCCGCTGTTTGTGGCCTGGCACCTGTATCCCACCACATCTCCTTCACGCGCCTCAGTCCGGTTGGCCTGGATGGAGAGGCACAGGCCTGGCGAGGATGCGCCTGCAGCTGCACCTGTGGCCGCGCTATCCGATGGGACCTGGACCTCCGTCTGCGCCCCGGATGTGCTGCTGCTGGCAGACGACGCGGGAGAAGCAGCCTCGGCAGAACCGGGGGTGACTGCAGATCCGCCGGATGAAGCTTTGACGGATGATGAGCCGCTGCCGGACCCGGACGAGTCGCCGGAGCCGAAGTTTGGCTGGTATTCCTGGTATCTTTTATCATATACCACCCCGGGGACCTTGCGGCCCATGGAATCCAGGCCCGTCACAGCCACAGCGCCGTCAGCATCAGTGATGATGGTCTGGTTCTCTCCAGGGCTCAGGCTGGCCAGGAAGCCCAGGGTCTCGCCGCCAGCACTGGTCACGTTTATGCTCCTCAGCACCTCTGCGCCGCTGTTGTTCAGGACTATGCATGTGGCAGAGTGGTTGGAGATCATGGATGTAGTAATAGTGGCCGCCAGGGGACTGGAAGCAGTGGCGATTCTTAAAACTTCATGAGACGGCACACCTTCAGTGGCGGGCGTTGTGGCATCCGGGGAGGCATCAAAGGAATGCAGCAGTGCCGGCAACAGGATACAGGCCCCTGCCAAAAGAGAGATAACAGCCAGGCTGAGCAAAGCTAGAGGTAACTTGCTGCGGCTACGTCTGCTTGAGAGTAGTCTTTGCCTCCGGCTCCATCCCTTCATCCAGCTCCCTTCTAGTTCCCCTCGATGATCCCTGACCCTTCAGATATTTTTTTATTGAGTTTTATCTATAAATGGGTTTCGGACAGGGTGCATTTCTGACTTATACAAAAGCCATGACTATGGTGATATTCTTATCCCAGGCTATCGGAGGCTATGTGCATGGGATTTGCCCTTGCTGCCCCAGTCGCGAGGATATGAGCGATACCTCCGGGGCCTCAAAAGACCCTGGGTGTGATGCGTGTTGAAGCAAATCCAGCTACAGGCTCAGTGAAGAACGAAGAAAACCGCTAAGGGCTAGTGTCATTGCCCGACCTGCACCCTGAACCTGTACAGGCGGATCAGACCTGTTTTGCAGGCACAGGCATTATACTGGATACATTGAAGCGTGGCATGAACACAGTATGAGCACAACACGAGCGCCCTTTCAGCGATACGAGTGCTCTTAAATCGGCCCTATCTATCTAAAAAATTTGATGCCGGTGCCGTGCCAACCATCAGTGCTTATACTCCCGATAAAACAATCGCCGAATGGACGCGAACTGTCATAATTATATTCTTTTGTTTGTGCCGAATGATGCCTGCATCATGGCAGATAAATGATGGCTGCGCTCAAATCAAACTGCGTGCGGCCACCCCACCCTAAAGG
>DATMZB010000607.1:0-6055 GCA_035560655.1 Methanotrichaceae archaeon
GGAGGGGAATGTCTAATATATATAACCTAATCTAATATTAGGAACCCGTCTCCGATCTTGACCACCCGAACCTCATCACCAGGGTTCGTGTCCAGGTCGCGGGGCCTTGGCGCGAAGGCCATCTTAAAGGTCTCAGGGTCCATGATCTCCACCACTTTCTCATCTTTTGATATGACCACGGTCTTCTTGGCCTGAGACCTGTTCCCCAGAACCTCGATATCTTGTGCATCCTCCTCGCTCACGGCCGACTTGCGGCCATCAATGGACGTCAGAAGGATGTTCTTTCCATCAAACCCGGTCACCTCATATATGGAGCCTTTGAACTTCATGAAGTCGCCCTTCTTGAGCCTGGGCATCCTGACCAGTATTGTGGAACGGTACAGATCATTGCCATCCTTCATCCCCACAAGCTTGGTGGTCTCAAGGATGCTTCCTCCAAAGCGCTCGTAGATAGCCCGGGCAACCTGTCTGGCAAGCTGGGTCGAGCCAAAGACGATGTCCACGCCGCCTTTGACCTCTTCTACATCCTGGATGAAGGCCAGCTGGTCGCCTCTGCGATAGCAGGCGTCGACCATAGAGAGTGCCATATTCACAGCCTCAGAGAGCTCGAGATCAGTTGGCGCCCGGCCGGGCCCCCTGACCTGGATTGTGGCCTCGAAGTACTTTCCGGCCTTGCGGCTGCACCTGTCACATGCCATGCGTATGACCTTGACCGGGATCTGGCAGCTATCCTCGACCTGCAAGGACCTGAAATTGCCATGAAGGGTAACATTAGCCAGATATCTGGTGGCGCCACGGGGCATCAGCCTGACATCTGCCACGGGGTTCTCCAGGTCCTTATGAACGGCTACTGCGCTTTGGACCGCCTCATATGCCTGCTCTTCGGGAGTCTTCTCTGTGATCTGCCACTTCCCCCGCACAAGCCTTGCACCGCATACCGAGCATACCGTGACCTCAACTTTATCAGGACAGCTCAGAGGTTTTATAGATTCAAGTGAGCATCTGTCACACAGTCCCATCTCAGATGGTCCTCCACATTTAGGGCAAACTGACTTCATCACATTACCACCATCTGGGCACAGGGCACCCCATCTATGACCAGCACATTGTCCTTGTTCACATAACCCATCTTTATGGCATAATCCACGGCCTTCTTGCCTATGAAGTTGGCAATGGTGGCTTTTTTCATGGCTCGCTCCAGGTCCGCGGGAGTGGCCTTCTCAAGGCCGAAGAAGTCTGAGCAGACCTCCACCTGGAGCTGTCCCTCCTTGAACGTCTTTCCCATGACATTGCAGTCGCAGGCCGCCACCAGGACATCTCTATCTGCAGTGTGAACTTTAAGGTATAATTCATCAGGCGCATCTTCGCACATATGATCCTCAAACCAGCTTCAATAGCCCGTGTTTTGGCTCCATGATGGAGCCGTCCTGCTTAAGCCTCTTTATTATCTCCTCTGCCCGGGACTTATCTATTCCCTGAGCCTCGGCCTGATCCAGGACTTCATCCATGCGCGCTATCCCCTGCTGCTCTTTGCTCAGATCCTTTACTATATCCATGATCACCTTGGTCTTATCTCTGGTGGTCTTTGTCACGCCCGTGGCTATGATGTCTGCATCGAGGTATCCAGTCTCAGGGTCCACTCCGACTTTCTTCAAGCACTCATAGGAGATCCTTATGGCCCTCTCGGCATCGTCTATAGTGATCTCATTGCTGAGCCTCAGCCTTGCGCTTGCCTCACAGAGCCTGACTAAGGCCTCGAGTTGACGGGCAGTCACAGGCACAGGCTTGTTAGAGTCAGAGCCCTGGCTTCTCAGGTTCACATAATATGACTTTAGCCTGGCCTTCACATCATCTGTGAGAGTGGGGAAGACGTTCTTCCTTGCATAGGCCACGTACTTTCGAAGCACCTCCGGATCTATCTCAGGCAGGATCACGTCCATGGCTGCATCTATATCACCCTGGGATATGGCGGAATTCCAGGAGATCTGAGAGGAGAGCTCTCCTGCGTAGTTGCTCTTCAAGATGTGCTCGGCGATCCTTGAGTCGCGGTCGATATTTGGGTCATCAGTGAGCACGAATATCAGATCGAACCGCGACATCAGAGCGGGAGTCAGGTTGATCTGGGGTGATATTGGCTCGTACTTGTCGAACCTCCCCTGCTTTGGGTTGGCTGCGGCCAGCAGGGAGCAGCGCGATTTCAGGGTGGCCATGACGCCGGCCTTGGCTACGCTTATCGTTTGTTGCTCCATTGCCTCATGGAGAGCGCTCTTATCCTGCTCGTCCATCTTATCCATCTCATCCACAGCGGCTATGCCCTTATCAGCAAGTACCAGAGCGCCTGCCTCGATAGTCCAGCGTCCATCGCCAAGCTCGTCCTTGACGGCTGTTGCCGTCAGGCCTGCCGATGTGGAGCTCTTTCCGGATGTGTAGATGCCCCTGGGAGAGATCTTGGTCATGTACCTCAAAAGCTGGCTCTTGGCAATTCCAGGATCACCCACGAGCAGTATGTGTATATCACCCCTTATTCTTGCCCCATCAGGCAGCCTCTTGGAGAATCCAGAGACCAATTGGAGGGCAAGTGCCTCTTTGACATCGTTGTATCCATAAATGGAGGGCGCAATAGACCTGGTGACCTTGCCGAAGATATCAGGATCAGCAGCCATATCCTTTATGAGCTTCTCATCCTCAGGAGAGATATCTATCTCCTCGAACTCCTGGTCCATCATCTCAGTGGAGACGCCCTTCATGAAGAGGTCGAAGTAGTTGCTCTTCCCTGCCTGAGGCGTGGTCTTCTGATAGGACTTCAGGATTCCATTGACAATTATCCTGTCTCCTGGGAATATCTTCCCAGCCAGGTCGTCCTCCAGCTCTACATCAAGCGTCTGTGGCTGCTCTCCGCCCCTCAGGTCCTCTGGCGACTCCTGGGCCCTGATCTTCTGGGCATCTACGAACTTGGACTTGGCCAGAACAAGCTTGAAAGGCCCGCCACGATCGCAGGCCTGGTTGCCGCACTTGAGGTTTGTGTCCTCGAACTTTGATCCTGACTGATCCTTGAAGAATGTATAGCCGCACCTCTGGCATTCGAATGCAGCCGAGACAATCTTTGGCCGGACCTCTGTGGCAGTCCTGACCATGCCCTCAATGGCGATCAGCCTGCCTATGTGATCTGATCTGAGGTCACGGGTCTTGTAATGCCTGGGCAGCTCGGTTATCCTGAGATGAGCCTTGTCCAGGAAGACGTCCATGGGCAGGTCAATCTCTAAAAGAGCGGCATGTCCCGCCTCCAACACCTGTTCAGGGTTCTCCAGGAGCTCATCTGCAAACTCTGGATCGTATGCGTCCAGGTCAGGGAAGCGAACCTCAAGGCTTCTATCGGTAGGATAAGAGTCCGCCAGCTCTAGAAGCTCGTCCCAGTACCTGGAGCTTAAGAATTCTTCCCATTTTGCAACCGGATCTGCAACCATATTTTGACTCACGATATTGATTAAGCAACGATGTAGAACCTAGTAATGCTATACTCTGGCCTCAGGCCCGCCTGACCTTCAGGACCGAGCCCGTCTTCTCTACAACGACTACAGCCTCTCCAGGCTCTATGGCCTCATCAGAACTGGCAAGCCAGTATTCACCCTGGAATTGCACATAACCTTTTGCCTTTGGTCCGAGCCGATCCAGGGCTACGGCTCTCTCCCCCACAAACTGATCCGAAAACGGCCGGGCCAGCCTTGCCTTGGCGACCTTATAAACCGCAAAGGCGAAGAACGCACCCATGATCAAGGACGGAAGAACAAACGCCACTATCATGGACCTCTGGTAGCTGGACGGCAGATACCTCTCCGGGTAGCCTGTTGGGACAAAGAGCGTGCTTCCAGCAATTATGCATACCAGCCCGGCCACTGCCAGGACCCCAAAACTGTGGCTGTGAAGCTCTGCCAGGAGAAGTCCAATTCCAAGAAGTATCAGGAAAAGTGCCCCTAGGTTCACATCAAACCCAAGGCCGACTAGTCCTAGAGCCAAGGCTACAACTCCAAAGACCTCAGCTCCCAGTCCCGGGCTGGATAAGCCAAAGATCAGGGCATAGATTCCTATGAGCATCAGCAGGCCGGCAATGGTCGGGTCTGAGATGAGCCTGAGAAATGCCAGGTTCAGCGGAGGCTCGAAGGTATCCACAGGGATCCCCGAAGTGTTAAGTGTGACATTTTTAACCCTGGTCCCGTTGACCTGGAGAAGGAGGTCATCAATATGCGGGCTCACGTACTCCACAACTCCATAGCGTTTTGCGTCATCCGCGTTCAGGTTCAGGTTGTGAACTACGAACTCCCTGGCTGCAGTGACATTTCTGCCGTGAGCCCTGGCCTTCTCAGTTATCAGGGCCACAACTGCATTGATGGTCTTGGTATCGTTTATTGGAGTGGTCCCGCCTGTGGCCGAGACCTGGACAGGCTGGGCCGAGCCAATTATTGCATGGGGGGCCATGGCCGCAATATCCGAGCCCATCAGGATCATGGTGCCTGCAGACCAGGCATTGGCACCCTCTGGATAGACGTACCCTATCACTGGAATCGGAGTCTTATCCATCCTGCCAAGCATGCTTATGGTCTCCTGCAGGCCACCGCCTGGCGTATTTAAGACCAGGATAATAGCTTCATAATTCTCTGACTGGGCCTGATCAATGGCTGCGCCTAAGATCTCATTGCTGGCAGGAGTAATTGTCCCTTCAATAGACACTTCAAGGACATTGGCATCTGCAATGCCAGGCACGAAAATTACAGAGAAAAATAGAACCATCAGGGCAGAGATCAGCCCTGCTCTCGATGTCATCCTGTCATCTTTCCTTGTAGGCCTGGGTCAATCCGGCCACGTTTGCCACATTCCCAATATCTCCGCCTGTGGTAGTGACCACTATCAGGTTCTTCTCTCTGGCGATCTCTGCCAGGGTTTGAAGCTCTCTTAGCTTTATGGCTACTGGCGCCTCGCCGTAGAGCTTGGCCGCATCGACCATGGTCTTGGAGGCCTGGAACTCACCATCGGCCAGGATTATGCGCGACCTCTTTTCTCTCTCGGCCTCGGCCTGCTTGGCTATTGCCCGCATCATGGATTCTGGCAGGCTCACGTCACGCAGAGTCACGGCAGTGACCTTGATGCCCCAGGGATCAGTATGGCGATCCAGTATCTCCTGAAGCCTCTTGTTCAGATCCTCGCGCTTGGATAGCAGATCATCCAGGTCTATCTGGCCGAGTACATCTCTAAGCGTGGTCTGAGCCAGCAGGCTTGTGGCCAGCCGGTAATTTTCAACTGCTATGACTGCCCGTTCCGGGTCCACAACCCTGTAATAGATCACTGCATCTACATCGACTGAGACATTGTCCCTGGTTATGACCACCTGCTTTTGGACATCAATGGTCACAACACGCAGGTCAATAAGCATCACCTTATCGATGATGGGGATGATGAGAAACAGGCCAGGGCCCTTCACTCCGCTGAAACGTCCCAGGCGGAAGATCACAACCCGCTCGTACTCGCGTACTATCTTCACAGACTGGCTGAGGATCAGCACAACTATGACCAGGGCAATCAGTATATTGACATCGAATGCTGGCAAAGAGACACCTAAAGCTAATTACTGCTCTTCACTTAAATAGGTACCTAGTACGAGGCAGGGCAATGGATCGTTACTTCTTGAACTCCGTGTAGCCGCACCTTCCGCAGCTCATCCTCTCAGCATGCTCTGCCAGGAAGACGCCGTTTCCGCACCTGGGGCAGACCGGCTTCCTGCTCTTTATGGCATCGCCGCTGATCTGGTAGTAATTGCCAACTCCCATCTAGCTCGCCTCCGGCTTTGCTTCCTTCTCACCAAAGGTGTTCCTCTCGACGATGTGGTTCCTCTCTACTTCCTGGGCCCTCTCAGCAGTCTCGTAGATCTTGGCATACCCTATGGTCTCGCGCTTGCCAAACTCGGTCTTAAGGCTGTCAACAATGACGAGCCCCTGCTTGGAGTTCATTGTCGCTGCCAGCTTGTCCACAACGCTCTTCCTGGAAGGCGTGGCCTCATCGTGAA
>DATMZB010000608.1:0-3675 GCA_035560655.1 Methanotrichaceae archaeon
AAACGAAGCCGGGAAGGTGCTCGATGAAAGAAAGCACATCCGGGGCCATTCCATAAGGAGCAGGCCCAGGAAGAACATATTTTTAGAGGCAATCAGATATCTGGCCCTGCAGATCAGGATCTCTTACCGGGCACTGTCTCAGTTGAAGAATGTAGACATGTTCATCTTCTTCGAGGGCGAGTGCCTGCTGCTGCCGTTGCTCGTCGCCAAGATCTTTTGCAAACCTGCCGTACTGAGCCTCGCTGCATCTATGCCCAATATGATCGATGCCGAGAAAAAGAAATCACTTGCCTCTAAGATGCTCAAGGCATTAGAGCTAATTAATTACAGGCTGTGTGATAAAATTGTGCTCTTCTCCCGGTCGCTGGTTAAGGACTGGCATCTAGAGGACTATCAGGACAAGATTCTCATAGCCCACAACCATTTCCTGGATTTAAATGCATTTGAGGTAGGCGAAAAGAGCACTGAGAAGGAATACATGATAGGCTATATAGGGCGCCTGGAGATAGAGAAAGGAGTTTTGAACTTTGCTGAAGCCCTCCAGGAGCTGTCAGAGCATCTTGATTCAGGAAAGCTCTTGATAGGGGGAAACGGCTCGCTGTCAAATGAGGTCACTGACCTTATTGAAAAGGCTGATTTAAGCAATAGATTGATAATGCCCGGGTGGATCGGCCATGACGACCTGCCAGGGTACTTAAGAGAGCTCAGATTTATAGTACTGCCATCATACACAGAGGGCCTTCCAAATATAATGCTTGAGGCCATGGCGAGCGGATCTGTAGTCTTAGCCACGCCCGTTGGAGCGATACCAGATTATATAAGCGATGGCAAGACAGGCTTCCTGATGAGCGATAACTCGCCCAGGTGCATAGTCCAAAATATCATTCGTGCGCTGGAGTCCCCAAACCTCGATAAAATCGCAGAGAACGCCAGGGGCGTGGTTGAGAGAGAGTTCACATATGAAGCCACTATCAAGGGATGGAAAGGCGCCCTAGAGCACATTTGAACCGGATCTATGCCAGATGCAAAATATCAGTTAGAGGCTAAATCATCATGCCTTGATGATCGATGTCTAAATCTGTACCTCGTGGCAGTAGCCACCATCGTATTAACTGATATTGCAGCATTCTTCGATATACCGTTATTGAGGCAGGTTCTGGGATTTATCACTCTGACCCTCATACCAGGGATATTTATTCTGGGGATCCTAAAGCTAGACAAAAATATAGGCGTGCTTGATAGAGCTGTACTATCTATAGCTTTATCCTATTCGTATCTCATATTTTTAGGCCTGGCCGTCAACTGGCTCTATCCATATCTGGGATATAGCAGGCCCCTGTCCAGCAGCTCTTTAGTATTCACGGTAAGCTTATCTTTGATAGCCCTGGGGGCTTTTGCATCTCAAAGGGGGGGACTTCCTGCCTTGGACTTCTCTTTTCTGAGGCTGAGCTCAAGAGAGAAAGCCCTTTTGATCGTTCCATCGATCCTTCCCCTGTTGAGCATCCTTGGCACATATGCTTTGAATTCGAAGAACGATAACAGCCTCCTGATGGCATTGCTTTTTTTGATACCGGCATACGCCATCTTCCTGAGCTCGATACGCCGATATGCTCCTGAGAGAGTTTATCCAATTACTGTACTCCTAACCAGCATCTCCCTGGTGCTCATCATGGGCCTCAGGTCGGATCATCTGATAGGAGCCGATATCCACAACGAGTATTACCTGTTCACAAGGACTCTAAATGAAGGCATATGGAGATACACCTCTGCAGAAGATCCCATCTTCGGCCTCCTGGAGGCATGCCTGTGCATCTCTGTTCTGCCTGCCGTTTACCAGGCCGTCTTAAATATGGATCCCGAACTGTTATTCAAAATACTATTCCCTGTCATCTTCGCCATAGCCCCCCTGGCAGTGTACAGCCTATCCAGAAGGATTCTCACAGGCTTCCCATCCATGCTGGCCGCTCTCTTTTTCATGTCCCAGCTGGTGTTCTTAAAGGCCGCTTATTTTCCACGCACAACCGCAGCCATCCTGTTCTTCGCTCTTTCATTGCTGGTTGTATTTCATGACGGCATAGATGGGCATGTGAAGACAGCCCTGTTTGCCATATTTTCTCTATCCTGCATACTCTCTCATTACTCTACGGCGTATCTATTTCTAATAACGCTGATTCTCACATGGACAGCCACCCGGTTTATGCTCATTTATAAAGCACTCATCGGGAAGATCTCCAAAGATTTTGATGATAGTTTGAGAACACGCATAAACATGCAGATGATTTTGCTGCTCTCAGCAATGATCTTCTTTTGGTACGATCTGGCGACGGGCGGTCCTTTTCATTTCGCAAATGAGTTCATTCTGACCATCTTTAGAAACCTTCCAGAGCTGTTGAGGCCCGAGTCGAAGGGAGCTGGAGTGGCACTGGCCCTTGGAGTGGGACTTGACCTGAAAGTGATCCCCCAGGTATTATCCTTCGCATTCTCCTGGCTGACAATCGTACTGCTCAGCATAGGTGTACTGTCGATGGTTGTAAGCTTTATCCGCCGCAAGGGCCATATCTCATTATCCGATGGATCGTGGTTTGATATAAAAAAGTTCGATGAAGAATTCGCTGTTCTATCACTGACAGCATATGGATCTCTGGTGGCCTCTGTCTTGCTTCCCTATATCGGGAAAGGCTATGGCATGGACAGGATATATATGCAAATGATGACAGTATTATCGCCTTTTTTTATTATCGGCGGAATTCAGGTTGGCAGATGCTTTAGTGTTGCATGCACTCATATCAAATTCCCTCATATCAGATGCTCCCATATCAGATGCTCTCATCTGGTGCTGCTATCCGTACTGATCCCTTACTTTTTATGCAATACTGGTGCAATGCACCAACTATTCGGCATTCACCAGGCAATAACATTGAACTCTGACGGCAAAGTTTACGATGAGCTGTATGTTCACGATCAAGAAGCTTATGCAGCTAAATGGATAAAAAGCGTATCCAGAGTAGGGACTGATGTGTATTCAGATTTCTATGGAACCAACAGGCTCACGAGCCAAGGGGGCATACAGTTTCCCATTTATCTCAAAGGGCTAATAGAAGAAAACTCTTCACAGGGTGACGGCTATATCTATATCAGATATTATGGTGCTGTCCAGAGAAAGTTGCTGGACTCCAGTGAGAAAGGGCACGACATCACAGATTACCAGTGGTATCTGGCAAATAGATCTCTGGTCTATTCAAATGGCGGCTCAGAAATATACGGGCCAGTAGGCAATTAGCCCTCGTTGCCCCGGACTGGGGTCATATGGCGTATCATGTGCGGATGCAAATTATGCTGTTAAATATGTCAGATCAAGGGTTAGGTAGATAAATAATGTTCAGAAGGACGATACCCGGAAGGCAAGTTCACTCATATTGGAGGTATCTATGAAAATCCTGCTGCTAAGCTTCTGGTTTTATGATTACTCAATACAATTAGCCAATGCCTTATCGAAGAAAGAGACAGTCGTGCTCATGCTCCCAGCCCATGTGCCTCAGGAGTTCTTAAAGAACTTGGATGAAGATGTGGCCCTCTACCAGTTTGACCTGCCAAAGAAGCTGTATGATCCCCGGAATTTATCAGCTCTTAGCGAAATAGCGACCCAGATAGGCGAATTTAATCCGGATATTGTCC
>DATMZB010000609.1:0-3113 GCA_035560655.1 Methanotrichaceae archaeon
ACAGCCACGGCATTGATCATGACAGTGGGCCCGCATATAGCTGCCGATCCCTGATGGATCTCAAACCCGTCCAGTAGGGAGGTCACCAGGCCGACATTGCCCTTCCAATCTTCATCTCCTATATCCACGGTTATGCCCATATCTATCCCCGTCTGCTGCCAGCCTTTATACTCCTGCATGAAGTACAGATCCCTCTGGGTCCTCGCGCCATAGGCAACTGCCACCCTGCCAAATGACCCTCTGCGGTCCATTATGTAGTTCACCAGTGACCGCAGCGTGGCAAACCCGGATCCTCCGCCGGCGATGACTATGTCCTTCTTCATGCTCTCAATAGGAAACCCGTTGCCGTAAGGGCCTCTTATGCCCAAAATATCATCGATCCGGCAGTCCATGATCCCATTGGTGATCTTGCCTGCACGCCTTATGCAGAACTGGAGGACATCTCTGGTAGGCGTCGAGGTTATGGAGATGGGGCACTCGCCCAGGCCAAAGACTGAGACCATGGCAAACTGCCCCGGCCTGTAATCAAATTTTGCGCCATCAAGGAGCTTCAAGGTGATGAGGTAAGTGTTCGAGGACTCCACATCGATATCTATTATCTCTGCCTGGTGGGGCACATACTCATTTCTGGCCTCAACCCATCTACTTGAAACGATGCTGTCCGTTCCCCTGCCACACCCTGTATCATCCATGCGAGTCATCTCCTGTTAAGCGACAGTCGGCCCAGGCTATAAAATGCCGCGACAGAGTCCTCTCCAAAAAGGACATTTTGGGCACATCCCATGGTAATGAATTATGATGTGGTAAATATCTTGCCGTAGCAGAAATCATGCCAAAAAAGCTGCCTGAGCCGGGGCAGGACATGGCTTTGCCCCGGCATCAAGCACTGATCCGATCAAGCTTCAGATCAGAGAATCTAAAACTGCCTCTGCCTCGTCGCGGCGGGCGTCCATCACATATGGGATTCCCGAGATCTTGGATGCCTCTTCAGTCAGGGCCATCAGATCAGAGCGGGAGATGGTGGACAGCCTGAAGTTCCTTGATCCGGCCATGAGCTGCTGTAGACCGGTCCTGAACTTCTGGGCATATGTGTAGATGCCCATGGCTCCGAAGGGAATATCCTTGAAGTCGTTGCCGAACTTGGCCTTGAGCTCCTCGTAGGCCACAAAGATCTCCTCGGGCTTGGTTCCGAACTTGGAGACGGTCTTTGGAAGCTCACCCTTCTCCATCCAGGCCTGGATGTTCTTGCCAACAAATCCGGGTATCATGAGCCCTCTGCCCATGCACACAGCCTTGACGAGGGGTGCGCCCAGGGCAAGAGCCTTGAAGACTCCATCCTCTGATGAGAATCCGCCGGCCATGGCGATGTCCGGCACGCGTATGCCGCGCTTGGTAAGCTTTGTGGCAAACTCATACATGAGTGACTGCAGGTAGAATGTCGGTATGCCCCACTCGTTCATCATTGGCCAGGGAGACATTCCGGTTCCGCCGGGTGCGCCATCTATGGTGAGCAGGTCCAGCTTGGCCTCAGCGCCATAGCGCAGTGCCATTGCCAGCTCTACCATTGAGTATGCACCGGTCTTGAGTGTGACCCTCTTGAAGCCCAGGTCTCTGAGCCTGTCTACCTCATCCAGGAATCCCTGATGTGTGACGAATCCCAGGCGGGAGTGGCGCTCGAACTCTTTTATGGCTCCGTCCTTGAAGGCTGCCTGGATCTCTGGCAGGGTCGGGTCTGGTGAAACCACATAGCCCCTCTTCTTGAGCTCTAAGGCGCGCTCAAGGGTCTTGACCTTGATCTCTCCACCTATGCACTTGGCACCCTGGCCCCACTTGAGCTCTATGGTATCGAGGTTGTGCTTGGATGAAACGTATTCAGCCACTCCCAGTCGGGTGTCCTCCACGTTCATCTGCACCAGGATCTCACCAAAGCCGCTGTGGAATTTATTGTAGGTAGTGATCCTTCTGTCCATCTCTGGAGATGACTGGATCTTGCCCTGGCTATTCAGGACCAAGCCCGGGTCTATTCCGCAGACGTTCTCTCCGCAGACAAGGGTGATGCCGGCGATTGCGGCACCTATGGCGAAGTGCTCCCAGTTCTTCCTGGCAATCTCTGTCGACCCCAGAGCGCCTGTGAAGATGGGCACAGTCATCTTTACCTTCTTGTCCCAGCCGTACTCTGTCTGTGTATCGACTCTGGGGAAGAGGGCATTATCAGAGTTGGGCTCCACGCCCTCGGGCAGGCCGTCAGCTCCCACGGCATAGCCCTGTATATTGATGTGAGAATAATCCACGGGATAGTTCTTGTCAGCTCCTGCAGTGATCTCGCCAAAAGGTCCTGGATAGAGCACCTCACGGCCTCTAAATGTAGAGAGCCAGATCTCGCATCCTCCCCGGCATCCATCAAGGCAGTCAGCGCATATTCCTGAGCAGGGCACAACGCTTCTGGAGCGGTTGAATGTTCCAGTGGCAGCATTTGCGTTTGGTTGCCTAAGATTCATCTATTATCCTCCCATTTTCTTCTATCTTTAAATGCCTACGGCTAATGCAGAGCATTCAGGTTCATGACAAGATCGCTCTGAGATCCGAGCTGGAGACATATCCATGGCTAAACCTATGGGCGGCAAAAATGATGAATGAAGCCTCGCTGCAGGAGAGTTCGGCTGGAATCTGAGCCCTTCTAGTCGAAGCCCATTCTGCAAAGGGAACCCACCAATCATCACCTAAAGCCTGGATCAGATCTAGCCTCAGCTTAGATCATGCCTTCATTGAAGCGATTTCTCATCGCTGCACCGACCGCCCGTTTCCTCTTTTTAAGTATAAATAGTAATCTGGAAACATATTTATCTGGCCAGAGGAAACGCCATTCCGGCATTTTTCGCGCCAGTGTGAAGTTCGATAATGGCAGCTCTTGGCCATCTCCTGCTGTGAGTTTCATCCTCACAGGCTTTCCAGAAAGGGCTGAGGCTCCTATCAGAGGAGGCTGCAAAGGTACGGGTATCCCCTTAGTTATGGATTCCTGCAGGAAATCGCAGGGTGAGATCCTGGACCACAATTTTGCCAGGGCAAGGCCATATATCGGCCGCTAGACAATCTCAAAATTCTCGATGTGTTTT
>DATMZB010000610.1:0-7449 GCA_035560655.1 Methanotrichaceae archaeon
ATCCAACTAATTATTCATAAACCAGACTTTAAATCAGATCAAAAGGAAAAAGAGAATTGCGTTTCTGACGAAACATTCCCACCTTTTTATTTACCCCCAAAAAGATAGGTAACCTTGTAGGACCATGATACCTCACTCCTCTGACAAGGCAAGGTATCGTGGCCTAAAAGGAGTAATATACTATGGAGACGAAGTCAGTTAAAAACTTTTTGGCCGTAGCGATAGCCCTGGCGGTGTTTATGTCAGGCGCTCTGGCCAGCACGGGAAATAATATAGCTAGCAGCAACAGTCAGACATCCACGGGCGGTACTCTTGTCACAGACATGGTCGCCCAGACTGCAACCAACGTCGCCAATGTCAACGGCGATAACAACAATATTGTGCAGGAGAACAATCAGTGGATTTACGACAGCGTTGTTGCAGACATGTTCCAGGACGCTACCAACTACATCGACGTGACTGGCGATAATAATGGCGATGTCCTCGACCCACTGCACCAGGAGAACACCCAGACTGCATACGGAGCAACTGTCGGCCTGCTTGACCAGGTTGGCAACAACGTTGCATACATAGTAGACGGAAATGGAAACTATCTGGACCAGGTGAACGCGCAGTCTGCCTCCAATGGCGAGTTCGCTTATGCAACCCAGACGGCAACCAACTATGCCAACGTAGTGGAATCATCATCAAATGACATAGTGCAGGTCAACAAGCAGCAGCTGTACAATACAGCCCTCGGCAGCGGAACTACGGTCACCCAGATGGTCACCAACTCAGCAGATCTCTACGATTCTGATGCCAACAGTGTCAACCAGGACAACGAGCAGACTGTGGCCAATGGAGCCTATGTAGTGTATGCAGACCAGACAGCCAACAACATAGCAGACCTTGATTACTCGACTGGAAGCACAGTCGATCAGACCAACGCTCAGACTGCAGATAATGGTGCAGAAGTTGACTTCCTGAGCCAGCTCGGCAATAACGTAGCAACTCTTTATTATAGCCTAGGCAACACAGTCGTCGATCAGACCAACGCTCAGACTGTAGACAATGCAGAAGTAGATACAATGACCCAGACCGTCAATAACATAGCAACTCTTGATGGTACCTTAGACGACACAATCACGCAGACCAATGCCCAGACTGCAAGCAATTATGCAGAAGTAGATACAATGACCCAGACCGCCAATAACGTGGCGGACATGTACGGTCTATCATGGGGCAACACAGTCGATCAAACCAACTCTCAGCTTGTAAGCCTGGCCCTGGCATATGATGTAGACCAGACCGCAAACAACCTGGCAACAGTTGGATTCGCAGATAACAGCAGAATCACCCAGAGGAACGATCAGGACATATATAATATCGCAGCTGCCGGTTATGCCTACCAGACTGCCACCAACGACGCACAGATCTATGACGGCTGGTATGCAAATCCAAGCAACGTAATCGCCCAGTCCAACGACCAGACTGTATCGAATATTGCAGGCGCCTTATACATGAGTGCAACCCAGACTAACGTGGCAACCATAGGCTTGTACGGCGATCAGGAAGTTGAGGATGACTACGGCAACACTATCACCCAGTCCAACTCCCAGGCCATATCAGACATAGCCGCAGCACTTGATGCCGAGGTAGTCCAGACCAACATAGCCAACCTCCCATCAATTGATGGACTTGCAGTAACAGGCAACACCGTCGATCAGTCCAACGCCCAGGCCATATACGACTGGTCTGCAGCCGTGTACGCAGTTGCAACCCAGACCAACGTGGCTGATATAGGCGAATACAGTGTAGAGGACGCAAGCGGCAACTCCGTATCCCAGTCCAACTCTCAGGCAGTGAACGCAGGCTCATTAGACTTCATAACCTACGCAACCCAGAATAACCTGGCCACACTGACCTAAAGCGAAAAGAACATGGGTAGGATAGAATAGGGATAGTATTGAGAGAGCTAATTGAGGAGATGGAGATCTCCTCAATCCATTTATTTATGGCAATTCTGTTCGGGATTGCAGGAGCGAGGCCTTATGATATTTGATAAAGCCAGGAATCGGCCGCTTTTGATTGCCGTATGCCTGGTCTTGGCTCTGGTCGCTTCGGCTGCTGGGTCTGACTCGAGCAATAGCATAGAGCAGTCGATAGCACAGACCGGGAGCGGCTATGGAAGCATCAGCCTCGGTCAGAGTGCAGAGAGCTATGCTCAAGTCAAAGGCCAGTCCAATGCTGTGAGCCAGGATAATACCCAGGAGGCGATAGATCTTCTAGCTGATTCAAGCGTCCAGCAGAGCATAGTGAACTGGGCGACAGCTGACAACGGAGATATGGGCATTGGCAATGAGATGACTATTGAAAGTGTTCAGACTGCAAAAGAGATCTCATCCCAGAGCGGAAATACGATGAGGCAGGAGATGATGAGCTATGGAGATATCCAGGGAGATGACAATGAGGTACACCAGAAGGGTTACCAGGAGGTCTGCAGGATATTGGGGTTCAGCGTTGGCATAGTTGGAGCGAACACAGCGAAGATAGAAGGCAGCAGCAATGTCATTGATGAGGCCAATACACTCCAGGCCAAGGCAGAAGCGGGCTATGACCTTCCAATGTACTTCACTCAGAAGAATAGCGTAGAGATTCGCGGAGACTCAAGCGATGTCAAGTACGGAAACGTTATTCAAAACCCGCTGATAGGTAGCATCCAGCAGAATATTGCGCTTATAGGAACCATCGATACAGAGGATGAGGAATGAGGCCGATCGTGTTTCTCCTTCTGGCTCTGATGAGCCTGGTCGCCTCTGCAGCTGCAGAAGAGACATATTGGACAACAGATGACTCTCTGAAGGCCCGGTGTGACGGTGGCGTGGATATGAACCTCTTCACGTCCATGGACAAGTACGTGGACATAGGCGACCAGATGATAGATAAAACCGTAAATTCGAATGTGGTGGCATCCAATGTTCTGGCGCTGGATATAAAAAGCACCTCCAGCTTGGCCATAAACGATGCAGGACACACCTACACCTACGGGTATGAATTCGAGGATTCTCTAAAGCCTCTTGAATCCTCACCAGACTGGGAGAGGGACTACAACGTAGTGCTAAAGTATGATCTATCAGTCCCCATGGATAACCTGAGTTATCCTGTGACAGACTATCTATCGGTATTCAAGTTCCATAACCCGGACTTGCCTGAGTCGGATTCTGATCCAGCGCTCGAGTTCCACCTAGACACGAGCATGGATAGCGATCAGATGTTGGATGAGATACAAAATAGCATAGACCAGATGGATCAGGCCAACTCTGCATCTCAGGACGGCCTAACGCCAAGTGAGCTTACCATAAAGTTTATTGCTCCAACCCAAGAATCTTATAACGGTGTATCATGCGTCTGGAGCACAGAGTACGTAATAACGGTGCCGCTCGCCTTGTGAAGTGCACCTGTTTTTTCTATTCCTCGCATCTATAGAAGGTCAAGTATCAGCGGATGTAGCCATCACCAACGGGTACTATTCATGCGTCTGACCGGTTGAATGCCATAAGTGCTGTGCAGTATCTCAGGATCTCACTTTGGAATCTGGGCAAATACTTCGAGACCAAGGACAGGCTCTACTCGAATACATCTTTGAAGAGCTATAATGAGAGCATCAGATACTTCACCAAAAGGACAATGCTAAATGCCAGCAAATGATTGATTATCCCTCTTTTTCCGGGCCGGGAGACCCAGCTATCCTGTCGCACCTGGTATAGATGTTCATTCTCCGCCCCCTGGCAAAGCCTATGATGGTAAGGCCCGTCCTCTCGGCTATCATCAGCGCCAGGCTGGTGGTGGCCCCCCGGGAGGCGATTATGGGTATTTTTGCACCAGAGCACTTCAGGGCCATGTCTGACGATATTCTCCCTGTGGACGCTGTGTAGCATTCAGAGAAGTCGATATCGTCCTGCAGGCCTGCGCCTATGACCTTATCCAGGGCATTGTGCCTGCCGATGTCCTCTACTATGGCCACTGCACTGCCCTTATTGAAGAGGCCAACTGAGTGAACCCCGCCAGTGGCCTCGTGAAGCTCAGATACCGATATGGCCTTTATAGCCGAATGAATCTCTTCAGCGCTGACCCTCAGATCCGATGTTACCTCGGGCAGCTTCGACTCATCCAGATATGAGGCCGTCCCCCCACAACCGCTGACTATGGGCCTCCTTGAAGCTATTGCCCTCATCGGGTTGCTGACTATGACCCTGGCCACCCTCTTCTCCAGCTCGAATGATTCTACATCTGCAAGGCCGCTTATGATCCTCTCAGAGAACAGATGTCCCAGGACGAACTCTTTCTCCAGGGCCGGGCTGACAAGTGCGGTAGTGTAGTGCCTGCCGTTGATGAATATGGAGAGCGGCACCTCTTCTACCACCTGTTGCATCATCTTTTTTAAACCAAGCTCATCAGACTTGAGGCAGCTGAACTCCTTGAACATATCAACACCTTTGTGTCATGCCAGGGCTGCGATCTCTTCCACAGCACCAAGAAGCTTCTCAATCTCGTCTTCAGTGTTGTACAGGTATACTGAAGCCCGGACAGTTCCCTCTTTCAGTCCCAGGTATTTCATCAATGGTATACAGCAGTGGTGGCCGGACCTGACCATAATATTTGCGGCCTCATCCAGCATGAGTGCCACCTCCTGAGGCTTCATTCCCCTGACATTGAATGATACAACTCCGCTCCTATGCTTTAGGTCCGCAGGCCCGTAGATCTCAACACCCTCTATCTCCATCAGCCCCTGAAGAAGCCGGGCCGTGAGCCTTGCCTCATGGTCCCTGACATCACCCATCCCGGCCCGGGACAGGTAGTCCACTGCCCGGCCAAGGCCAATGCCTCCGGCGATGTCCGGAGTTCCGGCCTCCAGACGCTCATATCCAGTTTTAGGCACATATCCGTTCAGGGATACATCCTCCACCATGCCGCCTCCAAGCATCAGAGGCTCGATCTCCTTCCCGGTCCAAAGAACCCCGGTCCCAGTGGGGCCGAGCATCTTGTGGCCCGAGAAGCAGAGGAAGTCGCATTTCATGCTGGGGATATCGGTTGGAATGTGTGGGACGGACTGGGCGCCGTCCACTAAAAGCATCGCTCCCCGGTCATGGCAGATATCGGCGATCTCCTTCACGGGAAGTATGGTTCCAAGTACATTGGATACCTGGGCCACGGCCACCAGCTTTGTGCCAGTAGTGATGGCATCAGAGAAGCTTGAGAGGTCGAGGATACACTCAGGCCCGGGTCCTGGCTCAATGACTTCCAGATCGACTCCCAGGGACCTCAGACGAAGCCAGGGCAGGAAGTTGGAGTGATGCTCTGTAACTGTGGTCACCACCCGGTCGCCCCTCTTCCAGTCCAGGCCCCTGGCCACGGCGTTTATGGACTCTGTGGAATTTTTGGTGAAGGCCAGAACGCCGTCATCCTTACAGCCCACGAAGCCGGCCACCTTCATGTGGGCATCCCTGTACCGCTGATATGCCACCTGGGCCAGCCTGTAGACGCCCCTGCCTACATTGGCCCTGTATTCGCGGTAGTACTGCATCATGGCCTCGAGGACCGGCTCTGGGGTCAGGCTGGTTGAGGCGCTGTCCAGGTAGGCCACCTCATTTACCAGGGGAAAGTCAGCCCTGAGTTGTTCCAGGCTCATAAAGCCTCGTTCATGCTGCCTGTGCGGTACCCTTCCATGTCAAGGGCCACGTACCTAAATCCAATCTCCTTAAGTCCTCTGATGATCTCGGCTTTTGATTCCAGGGCTGTGCCCATCTCACCTGCAGGGACCTCGATCCTGGCAATATCGCCGTGAGCTCTGGTCCTGACCTGACTAAAGCCCATTGACCTCAGGAGATCTTCAGCCCTCTCGACCATCAATAGATTTTCTTCAGTTATGATATGGCCATATGGTATCCTGGAAGAGAGGCATGCCGATGAGGGCTTGTTCCAGACCGGCAGGCCCATCTCTTTAGCTATCAGTCGGATCTCCTCCTTGGATATTCCTGCATCTACAAAGGGATGCCAGATCCCCTCTTCGTCGCAGGCACGGATCCCAGGCCGGTAGTCGCTGTAATCAGAGGTGTTGAGCCCATCCGCTATGCAGCTAATGCCCCTCATGGCCCCGATCTCTTTTAGCATCCTGGCGCTGGACCTTTTGCAGAGGTAGCATCTATCTGAGCGGTTCTCCCTGAAATCTCTGTCCAGCAGCGCCGGATGCCTGGCGACCTCCAGGTTCAACCCCAGAGATCTTGCCAGAGACTTCGCCTGGTCAAGCTCGCTTCTTGGCAGTGTCTCGTTGTCCAGGATCACGCACAGGGCTCTGTCACCCAGCACGTCCTTGGCAATGGCAGAAAGAAGGCTGCTGTCCACTCCACCCGAGTAGGCAATAAGCAGGCTACCTCTCTCACTGAGCCTCTTCCTGAGCACCTCCAGCTTCTCCATGCGCTCCATTAAAATCTCATACTCCCACAAAAGCCGCAATATCGGCATCTACTCCAGCTTGCAGCCCTGTGGACCGCAGGCGGACCCTTCGCCCCTGAGCATCCTGCATACGATGCACATCCTGGGTACCAGGTCCTCTACAGGACCCTGCATCAGGTCGTCGGCGAGCCTCCCTATCTCGTCCCTGACCTCGTCTTTGAAGACTATATTGTAGCCTCTCTTCTTGGATACATACTGGGAAACGGCTGGTGGGGTTATGCCCAGAAGCTTAGAGACCTCTTTTTGAGATAGCCCTCTTTTAACCAGCTCCTCGGCTATCGCAGCTCTAATGCTCGGCAAAACATCCCATACCACCTCTTCACATGGGGACTTCATCTCAAACCTACCTTCCTATACTGGGATAGAGGCGCTGCAACTCGATCACAATTGTTAATCACCTGTGGCACTAATGTATACTGGCAAGCCTGTATGCATATAAATCTTGCTTGGATTTGCTGAGCCTGCAACTGCCCTGCCTTCACGGCCTCGCTTCGCCCGTACCTAATGGACTGAGGCTTAAATGATACAACATTTCCCTGATGTGAAGGCGCTCTATTGAGCAACAAATCCAGAGCGCAGGTCAGAGGAGATATGGCAATCATTTCTGGGCAGTGCACTATTCTATGGGCTTCTGGGGCGACTGCCCGGAATGAGTATTGTAGCTATTCCTGGATTAGCGCGCTTATTCTGTTGCTCGATAGGGCGCCCCAGCCCCAGGGAAATGTTGTCTTATTTAAGCCATGATGTACCAGGCACATATGGCCCTGACTTGAGCCCAATTGGTATAGACTTTGTCAATCTCGCGACATTTGGATCATAATATGTATGGGAAGTTCTCTGTATTCGATGCCTATTTGGGAAAGTCCATGCTTGCTTGCTTTGGCTGACCTGCCATAGCCAGGGCTAAATAGGAAATCTTCTTATATTTATGTCCTGTTTCTTGTAGGGAGGTGGATA